>NZ_JALBUT010000003.1:0-235502 GCF_033971905.1 Intestinicryptomonas porci | reverse complement strand
TTTTGAACTTTTTTCAAAAACTTTTCTTTAAGACTTTTTCAAAGATCATCCACTCTTTCTCAAGTGAAAGGTCAATCACTCTGTACTTCCTCCCCCACTTTGCAAGCCTTTTTTGCAAATTTTTTTAAATTTTTATGTAAGTCCCCGCTATACAATTACATTACAAAATAAAAAATTTGAATAAATTTACAAAAAGAAATAAAATCTTAGAAATATTTTCATACTGCGTATCTGATAAAAAAAGACGCTTAAAACTTTTTCAATCCCCTTGAAAGCCTTTAAATAAAAGGTTTTTCGACAAGCAAATTCTATTCTGCGCAAAATTTTTTAGCAAACAACTACTTCCGCATGGGGTTATCCAGTAGCGAAAGCTTCAAGCCCGCCCTGTCAAAAAACCTCACGGCAAACGGAGTGTTAAACGGAGATGCAACATTCATCAAAGAATGGCGATGAATTCCTTTTAAATAGCAGAAATCAGACAAAATTTGCGCACTTTCGCCGTTTCCGCTCGGATACAAATCGTCCGAAAAATTTTTGAGTCTGTATGAAGACGCGAAAATGGAATTTGGCATATTGACGTACCAATTACCCTCGCTTTTGTCAGAAAATATTTTATCGAATTTTTTAAACATACTCGTTGCAAATCCCAAATATTTTTCCTCTCCCGTCGCGAAATAGGCGTCTATCCAACCTCTGACAAGCAGAGCGCATGCCAGTCCGTTGGCTTCCGAAGTATTTTCAATCGAGCTATCCAATGAATTTAAAATTCCGGGCGGAGTGTTTTTTCTGCCTAAAATAAGACGTATTGCGTATGAATTTTTTACTGCGGCATTCTTGTATTTTTCATCGCCTGAAATTTTGTATGCCCGCGCCATAATGCTCATTGCAAGAGCATTGTCGAGCAGCGTTGCGACGGACTTTTCATAAAACAGACCGTCGCTTTTTTGGTTTTTCAAAATATCGTCGGCAACGTTTAAAAAATTATGCTTTGCGGAAGGCACAATCATTAAAAGCGCGTACTCCGAAAGCGCGCGCGCAAGCAAAAGCTTGGATGAAAATCTGTCTTCGTTTTTTATCTCGGAAATAATGGAGCCGTAAGCCGATGTGGCAACTTCCAACGCAGTTGGTGAAAAATTCGCAAGCCGCGCGGCAAGACGCGCATTCTCGCTCAAAAGGGCAGTTGCGTCCTTCCAGTCTTTCCGCCGCAGAAACATATTCATGTTCGCAAACGAAGAATCCGCGTTCCCTGAAAGAAACAGATTGGGAAATTCGGAAAGCTTTATTATGAAGCGCGAGGAAATTTGACGTTTCAAAAGAAGGTCGCCTTTATATTTTTCGTAGGCATTCACCGCCCCCATAAGACATGCGGCATCGTAAAACGGGGAATTTTTATCCCTTGAGAAGTCGGACGCCAAAAAAAGTGGTCTTCCCTGAGGGGAGAGAATGCCCAACGAAAATTTGCCCTCGGAACCTGAATTTTTGAAGATGTTTGAAAGCACTAAATTGTCGGCAAAATATTTTTTCGGAGAAAGCGTGGCGCAAATATAAAACTTTTTCAATATCGCCTTGGCCTCATCTGAAAATTCGGGGAAATCGCGGTCTTCAATCGTGAAAAAAATGAGCTTGTTCGAGATTCTGGCTTTTTCAAGCAAATCCGCGCCCCAATAGACGTCATGCGGCTCCATGCGCACCTTCGGCTTATAATAACGCCATGCCGCATACGCGCCGAACAGAACGCTCAGTGCGCCAAACAAGCATACAAGCCAAAAAGACAGTCTATTCATTAAAAAAAAATGACATATATTTTGAAATAAAGTTCCAAATTATTGTGATTTTTTTTGAAAAAACGCGCTGCAAACAGAAATTGAAAAGCTAGCGGCGACATCGCTTTTCATTACGCTATCGCCAAGCGTTGCGGGCGCAAACCCCGCAAGATACGCAGCTTTATACTCTTCTTTAGACAAATCCCCTTCGGGACCTATTAAAACACAAACTCCGCTCGGATTTTTCTCATCCAAAATAGAAAGAACAGGCTTCGGATTTTCCGCATCCAAAGACGCGACAATCCTTGCGCATTCTCTTGGAACAAAGAAATCGGCGCGCTTTATGAAATCGCCAAAATCTACAGGCTCGAATATTTTTAATGCGAGCATGTTTGCCGACTGCTTGACGGCTTCCACAATTTGGGCGCGCCATTTTTCAAGTTTTGACAAACGGTCTTTCCCGTCCGAAAACCGAACAATCGTCCGCTCCGAGACAACGGGAATTATTGCCGTTGCGCCAAGCTGTATTGCAGATTTTATGATGTCGTCAAAAGTTTTTCCCTTCGGCATACACTGGGCGAGAATTATCTGCGGCCTGCCGTCTTTTAAATCGCGCCTTGAAAGAATTTTAAGCTCCGCCTTCTTTGGAGAGGAAACTGAAATTTCGCATTCGAGAACTGTTCCCGACAAGTCAAATACATCAACCTTGTCGGATTTCTGCGCGCGCAAAGCCCCGCACAAATGCCTGCTTTCATCGGAAGACAAAAACAAGACGCCGCCAAGTTTGGCATCTTTCAAATTTTCAAAATAAGCCCTAAATCCAGACATCTTATCACAAAAGTTCCGCCGCCCTGCTTAAAATCAAATCAAGCCCCGCGAGCCTTCCCTTTCCGCAAGTTCCGCACGCAAGCATTCCGTCCTCGGGCTCCACGAAAGAAACCCCGAAGCTTTTCAGCGTTTCGATGTTTTTTTGGACGGCGGGATGAGAATACATCGCATCGTTCATTGCGGGAGCGATTAAAACTTTCGCCTTTGTTGCAAGATAGGTTGATGAAAGCATATCAGGAGCAAGCCCGTTTGCGAAATTGCCGATGGTATTCGCCGTGGCGGGAGCTACAATGAAAAGCTCGGCAAATTGCGCAAGGGAAACATGCTCGGGCTTCCAATCGTCTATGCGCTCCCACATGTCAACGCAAACGGCGTTGCGCGACACCGTTGCAAACACCCTTTCCGATATTATCTTAGAGGCGTTTTTTGTCATGATGACGCGGACTTCCGCCCCCGCCTTCACAAGCGTTGAAGCCAAATCAACCGCCTTGTACGCGGCGATTGAACTGCAAACGCCAAGTAAAATTTTCCTGCCTTTAAATTTTTGCAAATCCATATTTTTAATTTCTTATTGTCGGCGAAGAAGCAATCTTTGCAACCAAATAAAATTCCCGAAAACGCTTTACTTTCCCGCCGCGCTTTCAGCGGGAGAGTATTCCGACGAAGCGTCCGTTTTCGCTTTTTCCGCGGCTTTTGATACGCTGTCTATCGCCTCCAAAACGTCGCGCTTTAAGTTTGGCAAAGACTTGTATTTTTCAATCAAATCCTTAATCATTTTCAAGTCTCTGTTGACTACAGGAAGAATGCTCTCAGGTTCTTTTATAGAAGCATACACAAGATTTGCTGCGTCTTCGATTTTATTTTCGGATAGGGCAACGAGTCCCCGAACAGCCGAAAGAGCCTTGTCGTTTTGCAAGTCTTCGGGCAATTTTTTGAAATCCTCCTTTGCCTTTTCAAAGTCGGGAGCGTTGGCGTAAATTTTGTCCCACAAGGCGTAAAAATTGCCTTCGCGCGCGCCTTTGACAGCCCATTGCCAAGACTTTTCAGCATCCTGCTTCAATCCGATTCCGAGATTGTAGGCAAAGCTTGCGTCGTTTTCAATGAAACCCGAAGTGCGCGCTTCTTTTGGGAAAAGCTTGTTGTATTCGTCCTTGATTTCTTTCGCCTTGGCGGCAGTTTCGGGATTGTCGGAATAAAGCGCGAACAAAATCACGCGGTTGTATCGGGGCAGAATTTGGCTTCTTAGCTCCTCTTTCGTTGAATTTAAAATCCCCACGGCCCTTTCAGGATTTTTAACACCGTCGCAACCGTTTAAAAGAAGCGAAACAAATTTTATCGGCGCAGTTCCCTCAAGCACAAAAGCTTCGGGAGACGCCTTCATCGCCTTGTCGTAATAGGAAAGCGCGAGCTTTTGGTTTTCGGGAGAAATTTTTGAAAAATCCGAAACAAAAGGCTCCGCATCGGGGCTTAGGGCAATGTCAGCAAGAAGCGTATAGGCATGGGAAACGTTGTCGTCAGAGCTTTCCGATTCAATATCCGCAAGCGGATTTAATATTTCCTTTGCCTTTTCATTACGCGAAGCGAGAGCCTTCAACTCTTCGTTTACCGCATTTTGCGAAAACGTTGCATAGTGGTAAATGTTTGCGATTGCAAGCCGCGCCATTTTTTCGGCATTTTTTGAAATTTCCTTTGTGCGCCTTAAAATTTCCCCCGCCTTTTCCTCCGATTTTTCGACTCCGCCAAGCCCTTCCTTCAAGACGACATAGTCTATTGCTCCCAAAAACGCCGAAAGCTTTTCCTCGCCTATCGCAACAGACGCCTCAAACGCGCCGCGCAACTTCTCATACGCGCCCTTGATGTCGGAAGCGGAAAGCCTCATCGCCTCGCTGACCGCCGCGCCAAGCTCCACTTCCATTATCTTTTTTATGGAAGTTGAAGTTTCGGGCGGGACGTCTTTTGTCAAGACAAGCTCCATGTCGAGCTTTGAGAGCATCGGCAAGTCCACGCTCTTTAAAAAGCTTTCAAAATCGTCCCTGTCTTGCAGAACCGAAAAAGTCTGCGCGATTATGTTTGCTGATTTCAAATACTGCCCGCTTTTAAAATCAGCCTGCGCCTCTTTCAAAGCTTCCGCGATTGCGAGCTTGCGCAGAGCGGGATCTTCGGCAGGAGAATTTTGCGGCGAAGATGGCACTATGCTTATTTGGCTCGGATCAATGGGAATTGTTATGGGAGAAGCGTCTTGCGCGAACAAAGAGCATGCCGCGCAAAAAAACGCGGCGGCGGCAATGGATTTTCGTTTCATGTTTATTGCAAGTTAAAATTTTTCGATTATTGCTTTTATCGACAGCAAGCTGCCGCGCATAAAATTTATGTTGTAAAAAAATTAAAAGACTTTCTTAATAAGTGTCGAATTAAAAAATAATTTTTATGAAAAAGACATTATTATTCGGACTTTTCCCAATTCTTGTTCTTTTCCTTTGCGCATGCGGAAAAAAGAGCGCAAAAACCGTAAACGTGGGCATGTTCCCAAATGTCACGCACGCACAGGGCGTAATCGCATACCAGCTTTCAAGAGAAGGCAGGGGATGGTTTGAGAAATACCTGCCCGAAGACTGCAAGATAGAATGGATTTCATTCAACGCCGGTCCGAGCGCGATTAACAGCATTTTCGGCGGAGATTTGGACATGACCTACATCGGCCCCAACCCCGCAATCAACGGATTTATAAAGTCCGACGGCAAAAGCGTGCGCGTTTTGGCGGGGGCGGCAGACGGCGGCGCGGGGCTTTTGGTAAATCCCAAACTCGGCATAAAGTCGCCCAAGGACTTCAAGGGGAAAATCATCGGAACTCCGCAAGTGGCAAACACGCAGGACGTGGCTTGCCGCGCATGGCTCATCGCAAACGGGCTCAAAATAAATGAAGGCGCGGGCGGAGACGTTGAAATTCTGCCCACGAAAAATCCCCAGCAGCTTCCGATTTTCAAGCGCGGGGAAATGGACGCCGCATGGACGGTCGAACCCTGGGTTTCGCGCCTTGAAACGGAAGCGGGCGCAAAAATGTTCTTCTTTGAAAAAGACGCCGTAACAACAGTGCTCGCCGCGCGCACGGAATTTTTGAACGAAAAACCCGAAATTGCAAAAGCCCTGCTTCAAGCGCACAAAGACCTCACAAAATGGATAAACGAAAATCCCAAAGAAGCGCAGGAGCTTGTGCGAAAAGGCATAAAAAACATATCCGGAGCGGACTTTCCGCAAGAGCTGATTGCAAACGCATGGAGGCGCATGAAATATACTTCGGAAATTAACCGGCATGGAATGGAAAAATTTGTCGATGACTCCTTTTCGTGCGGATTTATAGATAAAAAAATCGACATAAGCCCGCTGTTTTTCAAATTCTAAAACGATGCAAGCAAATTTAAGCACTCCACACGCAAAAGTCGCCGCCGAATTAAAAATCGTGCCGCCATCAAAGCTTGTCATTGAAAAAGTGAGCAAAGAATTCACGAGAGACGGCAAGAAATTCACGGTTCTCGACGACATAAACCTGCATATCGAAGAAGGGGAATTCGTATGCCTCGTAGGCCCGAGCGGATGCGGGAAAAGCACCCTTCTAAACCTTATAGCGGGCTTGGATTCCCCCACAAGCGGTGTAATTTACACAAACGGCAATCCCGTCTATGCCCCCGGGAGAGACAGAATGATGATGTTCCAGGAGCACGCCCTATTCCCGTGGCTGGACGTGCTTGGCAACGTAATGTTCGGGCTTAAATTAAAGCCCAACCTAAACGATGCGGAGCGCAGGGAAGTCGCGAAATACTACATTTATTTAGTGGGGCTTGAACGCTTCACCCACTCCGCAATCCACGAGCTTTCGGGGGGAATGCGCCAGCGCGTGGCTCTTGCAAGAAGCCTCGCCCCCAACCCGAATGTGCTGCTTATGGACGAGCCTTTCGGCGCGCTCGACGCCCTCACGCGGGAAAACCTCTACCGCGACCTGCAAAAAATCTGGCAGCAGCGTAAAAAAACAATCGTCTTCGTCACCCACAACATCCGCGAAGCCGTTTGCCTTGGCGACAGGGTTCTACTGTTTTCTCCAAACCCAGGCAAAATACAAGAAGAGTTTAAAATAGACCTCCCGCGCTTGCGCGACATAAACAACTCAAACCTTTCGGAAGTTTCTTCCGTCATAACCGCCGCGCTAAAACAGCACCTCGACGCGAAAGGAGTGGCAGAATGATGAAAAAGATGCTTTTTAGAATTTTATTGTCCGCGCTCGGCTTTTGCGCAATAATCGCCTTGTGGCAGCTTGCGTTCCACTTGGTCGATAACCGCACGAAACTTCCCTCTCCATTCAGCGTCTTTGAATACATCGAAGATTCTCTTTTAAGCGGAGTTTTGGTTTCGGCAATAAAGGGGACTTTAATGCGAATGTTTTCGGGATATGCGATGGGGCTTGTTTTCGGCATTCCGCTCGGAGTGCTTTGCGCCCGCGTAAGAATTTTCCGCGACACCCTCGGACTGCTCGCGCTCGGTCTTCAAGCCTTGCCGAGCGTATGCTGGGCAATTCCCGCTATTTTATGGTTTGGCGCAAACAACGCCGCAATGGTGTTCGTTGTGCTGATGGGCTCTGTGTGGTCGCTTCTTTTGAGCACCCAGCACGGTGTAATGAACATATCGCCAATCTATATCCGTGCCGCCCGCACAATGGGCTCGAAAGGGCTTCATACATGGATTTATGTCATAATGCCCGCCGCATTTCCAAGCATTGTGGGAGGAATGAAGCAGGGCTGGGCCTTTGCGTGGCGCAGTTTGATGGCGGCTGAAATCGTCGTAGCCCTCCCTGTGAGCAAGGCGAACGGCTTGGGGCTTCAGCTAAACTACGGCAACGATAACAATGACATCGCGCAAGTCATCGGCATCATGATTGTGATTGTCGCCATCGGACTTCTGGTTGACAAAATTTTATTCTCGCCGTGGGAGAACATGCTTAGAAAACGATGGGGCTTGGACGCCAAATAAGCCTTGCCATTGAAAAATCCGCAGGTAAAATTCCTGCGGATTTTTAATTTATATGAGGAAACTTACTTCCATACGCACAAGCCTTTTTTTGGCAATGGTGCTGATTGTGCTGATAATGTCGGCGGTATTCCTGCCCTACGGCTTTTACTCAAACATAAAGTCCGTCAGAAATTCGGTTGACGAGCGGCTTAAATCGGCGGCGGAAAGCCTTGCCGAAATAATGCCGGACGGATTTCAAAAGAGGGTTGAAAGCGAAACCCCGAATATGGCGGAATTAGGCGAAATCCGCCAAAAAATATCCCGCCTTAAAAACAGCTCTTCGCTGACTTCCCTTTACGCAATCTACAAAAATTCCGACGGCAAAATCCGCTATCTAATCGATGAAATATTCCCTCCGAACGCGGAAATGGAAAATCCCAATCCCCGCATTTTATCGGCGTTTGAAACCCGAAACCCGACTGTCGCGCAAATCAAAGACGACACTTTCGACTTTATGGCGCGAACCGCAATCATTCCAATGGAAAGCGACGACGGAGCTTTTTTTATCGGCGTCGCGGAACTTGAAACCGCAAGCATTCGCCCGATTATTTTTAACTCTCTATTAAATTTTTTCATACTGCTAAGCCTCGGCTCTTTTTTGGCACTAATTGCCGCGGCAAGCGTGGCGAGAAAATTTTCAAGGCCGATGCGAAGGCTATCCTCTTTCACACAAAAGCTCACCGAATCAAATTTCGATAAGGGATTGAAGCTCTCTGACACGCTCCCCGAAAGCGAAGTCCGCTCCGTTGAAGTAAAAACGCTTGCGGGAAACATCGACGCCATGCGCTCCAAGCTTTACGAATACATCGAAAACTTGGAACTTGAAACACAAGCCCGAAACCGCGCAGAAACGGAGCTTAAAATTGCGGGGCAAATCCAGCAGACATTCCTGCCAAAAAATGATTTTAAGGCTGAAAACATAGAAATATCCGCAAACATGCAAAGCGCAAGGGAAGCCGGCGGGGACTTATTCTGCATCGAAAAATTGGACGGCGGAAAAACCGCATTCGCGATAGGCGACGTATCAGGCAAAGGCGTCCCAGCCGCCCTTTTTATGGCGCGGATTACAACCCTCGTGCGCGCCGCCCTGCGAAACGGCGCAGGGATTTCAGACACGGTTAATTTTCTAAACCAAAGCATAGCGGAAAACAACGAATCCTGCACTTTCGTGACTTTCTTTCTGGCGGTTTTCGACGCCGAAAAAAGCGAATTAAACTTTGTGAACTGCGGGCATAATCCGCCAATCATAAAATCGGAAAATACCCCCTTTAAAGCACTCGAAGTAAAGCCGAACACAATCTTGGGAGTCTTTGCCGACGCAAAGTTTGAAACGCAAAAACTGAAAGTCCGAAGCGGCGACATTTTGTTTTTGTACACCGACGGAATTACGGAAGCCGCCAACAAAAACGGGGAGTTGCTCGGGCTAAACCGACTTCTAAGCATTCTAAACGCCCAATCCGACACTTCCGCCAAAAACCTCGTGAACTCCGCAATATCAAACGCCACGGATTTCGAGGAAGACCTGCCTCAAACCGACGACATCACGGCACTTGCCGCGGTTTTCAAATAAAAAAGCCCCGATTTAAATCGGAGCTTTCAAGGCGTTTAAAAAATCAGATTTTTTCGGGCAAAAATTCCGTTTTGTAGGAGTAGCGCGATTTCAGGAAGTTGTTGGCTTCTTTTGAATTTGTGAACTTCATTTGCCTGCCATTGAATTTAAGCTCTTTTTCAGGCACGAAGTTCGGAACAAGCCCCAAAAGCACTGTCGCGGCGAAATCTGCCGAAAATTCCACTATGTTCGACCCGGGCTGTTTGCCCGAAATACAACCGCGCAAAAACTCGTGGTGCGGATTGCCGCCGACGCGCTCTATCGTCGGGGCGGGAAGAGCGTTCGATTTCCTCAAATCCCTGAATTCTTCAAACGGATAAATCGAAACTCCGCCGCCGTATGCATTGCCGCAAAACACATTGCGCTTGGAGCATACGATTGCAGTTCCGTTGGAGCACCTGTCTATTGCGTCCTGCTTGAAATTTTTTAAGTCTTTGGGCTTGTCGTTTGCGTCATACCAGAACAGCTTAATCGGCTTTTTATGGTATTTGTTGGGGGCGAACTCGTACACGACCTGCGCTTTTGCGGGCCACGCGTAATCGTTCATCTCGGTGCGCGTGCCGTAAATTTTGGAAGGCAAGCCCAAGCCGAAAGCGGAATAGCCCAAGTCCATGAAGTGGCAACCCATGTCGCCCAAGGAGCTCGTGCCGAAATCCTGATAGCCGCGCCACGCAAAAGGCGCAATCGCGGGCGAAAACGGCTGGTCGGGCGCAACGTTAAGCCACAAATTCCAGTCGATATTCCCCGAATTATGGTTTTGCGAGGGGCGTTCAATCAAGCCCTGCTTCCAAAACACGTTCGGTCGGTCTGTCCAATGGTGGATTTCCTCGACATCTCCAAGCAAGCCCGCATCGTGCCATTCTTTGACTTGACGCCAGCCGTCTCCCGCATGCCCCTGGTTGCCCATTTGAGTGATAAGCCCCGTTTTTTTTGCAATGCGCTTCAATTCCTGCGTTTCCCAAAAAGTGCGTGCAAGCGGCTTTTCTATATAGACATGCTTTCCGTTTGCCATCGCCCATGCGGCGGCGGGGAAGTGCGCGTGGTCGGGAGTGCAGACAAAAACAGCGTCAATGTCCTTTCCCATTTTGTCGAACATAACGCGGTAGTCCTTAAATTTTTGTGCATTCGGGAATTTGTTGAAAGAGCCGCCCGCTCTTCCCCAATCCACATCGCACAAGGCTACGACATTAGCCCTGTCGAAATTTCCCGCCTCGTTTACGGACGCGGTTCCCCTGCCTCCGCATCCGATTATCGCAACGTTTATTTTAGAATTCGGGGCAGGTTCTTTGCCTATCGCCCATCGCGGCAAAATCGAAAAAACTGCCGCTCCCGCACCTGCGGTTTTTAAGAATGTTCTGCGTGATATATTCATGATTTCCTCCATATTTGAAATGTCATTTATTATATGAAACATTCTTTTACAAATAAAAATGCAAAAGGTCAACTTTTTTATAAACATTGTTGACGCGAAATAATTTAAGAAGTAAGCTGAAAAAAAAATTTTATATATGATGAAAAAAATCATTACCGCATTTTTATTGGGAATTTGCGCGGCGGTATCCGCTTTTGCGCAGGAAAAAATTAAAATCGCCTGCATTGGCGATAGCATAACGGAAGGCTTCGGGCTGAAAAACTCGTGCACAGATTCCTACCCCGTGATTTTGGGCTATATGCTTGGCGACAAATACGAAGTGCGCAACTTCGGCATAACGGGCAAATGCGTTCAAAAAGACAGCAACGACCCATACTGGAAAAGCGGCAGAATCCCAAAAATCAAGGAGTTCGACCCCGACATAATCATAGTAAAACTCGGCACAAACGACTCCAAAGGCGTAAACTGGAAGTCCCCCGAAATTTTCCAATCCGATTACGAAGCTTATCTTGACGAAGTGTCTAATCCGAACAAAAAGCAAACTTTCATTTTGGCTACAAGCGCATGGGTGAAAAAAGACGCAATCGGCATCACCCGCAAAGTAATTACGGAAGGCGTAAACCCGACAGTGCGAAAAATCGCAAAAAAGCGGGGTCTTAAAATCATAGACTTCCACTCCCTTTTGGAAGACCACCCCGACTGGTATTGCGACGACATTCACCCGAATGAACAGGGAGCATACAAAATGGCGGAATTTGCATACAAATTTTTGACTGCTAAAAAAAATACGCCGAAAATCCCATATTTCCGCGGCAAAAAATCCGATTTTGAAGGCTTTGCGCGCTACGATTTTAAATTCAGATGGAGCGACACTTCCATTTGGCTTCCGCAAAATCCGTCCGCAAACGGAGAATGGCTCTGGGTTTCCACAAAATACAAAAATACGGAAGAGGAAAGGCAGCTGATTTTGGGGCTTCTCAAAAAAGGCTGGCACGTCGTTTACACAAACATTGAGGGCTGGTGGGGCAACCCCAACTCAGTCAGATGGTTCGAGAATGTTGAAAGATACTTTCCCGAGCTTCTGAAAGTTTCCGAAAAACCGTCCGTAGCGGGATTTGGAACAGGGGCTTTCCACGCGGTAAACTTCGCCTCAAAACACCCCGAAAAAATCGAAAAAGTCTATCTTTGCAAGCCTGAACTTGATATTTTGAAGTGGGCAAACGACGGACATATGCAAACATTCCTGCGCGAATGGAAGCTCTCGGAATCAGACTTGGAAAATTTCAGAGATTCTCCTATTGAAAACATCAAAAATTTTGCGGAAAACAAAACGCCCGCAATAATTCTTCCCAAAGACGAAGAGCAATTTAAAATCCTGAAAGGATATTTCCCGAAAACCGCGAAAAACATAATCTTTATAAAGGATAATTCCGACGCCGAAAAGGAGGCGGAAATTGCGGTAAAATTCCTGACCCAAAAACCAAAGAAAAAGAAATAGCCGAAAAACCAAGCGCAAAAAAAATCGCAATGAAACCCATTGCGATTTTTTTAACGCCAAATTGAAAAGCTATTCCGCGCTTGAAGAGTCGGGGGCATCCTCGCCGAGAGTTGAACCACCGACGACTTTCACAGTCGCCATAATTTCGTTTCCGATTTTTTCGGCAACTTCGGGATTTTGCATGAGATATGCCTTTGCGGCTTCCCTGCCCTGCCCGATTAGTTCCCCGTTATAGGAAATCCACGCGCCTTTCTTTTCCAAAATCTTGTTTTCGATGCCCAAGTCGATTAAACTGCCTGTCTTGGAAATGCCTTCGTTATACATGATGTCGAATTCGCATTCAGTAAACGGCGGAGCGACCTTGTTTTTCACAACCTTAATCTTCGTGCGGTTGCCGATTACCTTGCCCGAAGTATCCTTGATTTGCCCAATTCTGCGAATGTCAATTCGGGTTGTCGCAAAGAATTTCAACGCCCTGCCGCCCGGAGTTGTTTCGGGAGAGCCGAACATAACGCCGATTTTTTCGCGGATTTGGTTCGTAAAGATACATACGCACGAAGTCTTGTTGATTGCCGCGGTCAGGCGGCGCATTGCCTGGCTCATCATTCTCGCCTGCAAGCCGACCGTGCTGTCGCCGAACTGCCCGTCAAGCTCCGTTTTGGAAACAAGAGCCGCAACCGAGTCTATAACGATGACGTCTATCGCGCCGCTTCTTATCAAAGTTTCGGCGATATTCAGGGCGTCTTCGCCGCATTCGGGCTGGGAAACCATGAGATTGTCCAAGTCAACGCCGACAACTTTCGCATAGCGCGGATCGAGAGCATGCTCAACGTCGATAAACACTGCGTTGCCGCCCTTTTTCTGCGCTTCCGCAATGAGCGAGAGGCAAAGCGTTGTTTTCCCCGAAGATTCGGGCCCGTAAATTTCGCAAATTCTTCCGCGAGCCAACCCGCCCACGCCCAAAGCCAAGTCGATGGCAATGGAGCCTGTGCTGATTACTTCAACGTTCATTTTCGTGGCGTCGCCAAGCCTGATTAAAGACCCTTCGCCAAACTGCTTGTTAACGGCGCTCAATGCAAACTCGAGAGCCTTGTCGTTGCCTCCTTCGGGAAGCTGTGATGTTTTTTTAGCCATAATTTAATTTCGTTTCGTGATTAAAAATATCGCGGTAATGTTTTACGCAGACAAGCGTTTGCCAAATCCGCAAAAACTGCAATTAAATTTTTCAATTTTTTTATTTGCTCCATGAGAGCATTTTTTCAATGGCGGCTTTTGCCTTTTCGGCAACCACTTCGTCAACCGAGACTTGCGGGGACATGTCCCGCAGGCAGTCGCGCAGTTTTTCGAGCGTGTTTTTATCCATGTGCCTGCAACGCAAACTCTTTGAGTTCGGGGCGGGCGCCGCTATAAAAGTCTTGTTCGGGACTTCGCGCCTCAAACGGTAAATCATTTGCTCGACCGTAGCAACTATTATGGTGTCTGAGGGGTTTTCGCGCGCCCAGGCAATCATTTTTTCCGTGCTGCAAACATAGTCGCAAACATCGCGGACTTCCTTTTTGCATTCGGGATGGCAAACAATGGGGGCTTTGAATTCCTCGCGCAGTGCCTTCAAGTCTTCCGCCTTGTAAGAGGCGTGGGCGCAGCAGCATCCGTCCCACAAAATCATTTTTCTACCTGTCATTTCTTCAACCCAGGAACCCAAATACCTGTCGGGAGCGAAAATAATCTGCTCGTCCTTCGGAAAATGCTCCACAATCTTGACAGCGTTGCCGCTCGTGCAAATGACGTCGCTCAGGGCCTTTACCGCCCCGCTGCAATTTATGTAGGAGACAACTTTCGCGTTCGGATACTGCGCCTTGAAAGCGGCAAGCTCTACTGCGGGGCAGGATTCTTCAAGCGAGCATCCCGAAGCCGCGTCGGGCATAAGCACTGTCTTTGAAGGATTTAATATTTTGGCGGTTTCCGCCATGAAATCCACGCCGCAAAACACAATCACATCGGCTTTTGCGTCTCTTGCGCAATATGAAAGCCCCAAGGAATCCCCTATGAAGTCCGCGACTTCCTGTATTTCGTTTGCGACATAATTATGCGCCAATATTACCGCATTGCGCTCTTTCTTCAAACGCAACACTTCTTCCTGCAAAGCACTGAAAGGCTTTTTGGCTTCGTTTTGATACGGCTGAAAGATTATAGGTTTCATTTTATAATGCTACAAAATTGACACGCCGCGGCTTATTGGTCAATATTCTAATTTTAAAATGGAAAATTTCGATTCGGCAACAGTCGCGCTTTTTAGCGGAATGGACGCGCCCTTGACCTACAAAATCCCGCCCTGTCTTTTTGGCAAGGTTCAAAAAGGCTCAATGGTGCGGGTTCCCCTGCGCAACAGGCTGTCAGAAGGCGTGGTTACAGAACTGCTTAATTCGGAAAATGCGGGGTTTAAGTTAAAGGATATCCAAGGGCTTGTCCAACCGCAAAGAGTTCTTACCCCCGACTTGATAAAACTTGCCGAATGGATGAAAAGCTACTATTGCGCCTCAATGCAAAGCGTGCTTGAATCAATGATTCCCGCGGTGGTTAGAAGCGGCAAAAACCCTATGCTCGCAAAAGAAGTGTCGATTAAAAAAATTCTCGATAACACCGAGCTTGAAAAGCTTTCAAAACGCGCGCCCGCCCAGGCAAAGCTTTACGAAATCCTGCTTGAAAACAAGGCTCCGATGCTAAGAGCCGCAATCTTAAAAATGGCGCATTCAAGCGATTCCGCCATACAGTCGCTGATTTCAAAGGGCATTTTTTCCGAAGCCGAAAAAACAATGGAAAGAGCCGCCTATTTAGACGACATTTCAGACGCCGAAAGGGTGCCGTCAACTCCGCACAAGCTAAACGAAGAGCAGTCCGCCGCGCTAAACGACATTGTTTCAAAAATCGAATCAAAAAAATTTGCAGCCCACTTACTTTACGGAGTTACCGGCTCGGGAAAGACGGAAGTATATATGCAGGCAATGCAAAAAGTCCTCGAAAAAGGGGGCTCTTGCATATTTTTGGTGCCTGAAATTTCGCTTACCCCGCAAACAGTCGGACGCTTGCGCTCGCGCCTCGGAGGGCTTGGTACGGAGCTTGTGGTCTGGCACAGCGGTCTTTCGGACGGGCAGAGGCTCGACGCCTGGCGCGCACTTGCCGAAGGCAGGGCGAGGGTCGTCGTCGGGGCGCGTTCCTGCGTTTTCGCCCCAATCGAAAACCCCGACTTAATCATAGTTGACGAAGAGCATGACGGCGCGTACAAGCAGGATAAAAATCCGCGCTACAACGGAAGGGACGCCGCGGTAATGCGCGCGCATCTGTCCAACTCGGTCTGCGTGTTAGGCTCTGCAACCCCGTCTCTTGAAACTCTTTACAATGTCCGCCAAAAAAAGTACTCGCAAAGCAAAATAATGTCGAGAATTGACGGCGCGCAAATGCCGAAAATCAAGATTGTGGACATGAAATACGAAAAGCCGAACACCCTGCTTTCAAACATGCTTATAAACAAGCTTTACGAAAGGTTTGAAAACGGCGAGCAGTCAATGCTTTTTCTAAACAGGCGCGGATATTCCAAAGTTTACGAATGCCCCGACTGCGGGCATGTCGAAGAATGCCCCCACTGCTCAATTTCAATGACGTGGCACAGAAGCGAAAACATCGTGAAGTGCCACATGTGCGGCTACCAAAAGCCCGCCCCCGTTTCTTGCTCGCAATGCGGCTCGAAAAACGCGAAGTGGCATTCTTTCGGAACGCAGAAAATCGAAGAAACCTTAAAGGCGATAATTCCGCAGGCAAGAATAGGAAGAATGGACGCCGACACAATGAGGAAAAAAGACGACTACCGCAGAGTGCTTGCGGATTTCAGGCGCGGCAATATGGATATTTTAATCGGAACGCAAATGATAGCCAAGGGTCTCGATTTCCCGCGGGTGACCTTGGTTGGCGTCGTGAATGCCGACATAAGCTTGCATATCCCCGATTTCAGGGCGTCGGAACACACCTACCAGCTGATAGTGCAGGTTGCGGGAAGGGCGGGAAGAGGCAACGCGCGCGGAGAAGTCATAATACAAACCAGAACGCCCGAAGCCCCGCCAATCCAATACGCCAAGACAAGCGACATGGAGTCGTTTTTGGAAGAGGAGCTTTCTGCGCGGATAGAATACCACTACCCGCCCGCAACAAAGCTAATCCGCCATATATTTAAAAGCCGCTCCCTGCAAAAGCTCGAATACTACACGGAGCAGTGGGCGCAAGCGGCAGAAAGGGAAATCGGAGAAATCTGCCAAATACGCGGCCCTGTTCCCGCCCCGATAGAAAAGGTCGAAGATTTTTACAGATGGCAAATCTGGTACTTCTGTTCGTCAATAACAGCAGTATCGAAAAGACTGAACGCCCTGCGCAAAAACTTTAAATTTGACGAAGAAATACAAGAACTTCTCGACATCGACCCTTATGATTTGTCATAATGCCATCATGAAAAACATATGCACCATATTTTTGTCCGCCCTTTCCGCAATTATTTTCGCGGGGTGCGCCACCACAATCCCGAGCGAAAAAATCATTGAACGCCACGATTGCGAAGTCATAATAGATGTCCGCACGCCCGAAGAATTTTCCGAAATCCATGTAAGCGGCGCAATATCAATGCCCGTTGACATTATCGAAGAAGAAATTGCCGAATACGATATTCCAAAAGACGCAAAAATAGGCGTTTACTGCAAAAAGGGCGTCCGCGCCGAAAAAGCGAGGGCAAAACTTCAAAGGCTCGGCTACAAGAACGTAACCAACCTCGGCTCAATCAAACGCCTCGAAAGGATTGCAGGAAGAGAAAGCGAAAAATCCACCGCCCCGAAACAATGGTCGAGAGAATCAATCTTCTGACAAAAAAATCCACGCCAAAAGCCGCAATGCAAAAAAAATTGCAAAAAAAGCTTTACAGCCGACACTTAAAACTTTTTATTTACGAGTTTTCTAATTAAAGGGAAAAATGCAAAAGACAAAAAAATCAATATCAAAACGCTTCAAGTTGACGGCAGGCGGTAAACTTCTCCGCCGCAGCCCCGGCAAACGCCACTTGCTCCGCAGCAAATCTGTAAAGCAAAAGCGAGTTGCAGGTCATGACAAGAAAGTTGCGGAAGGCGTAGCGGCAAACATGAAAGCCGCAATGCCCTTTGCATAATTCTATTGAGGCACAGTAAAAAATAGCGTCGAAAGGGTGCAAAGGCGACCCCCAGACCATAAAAAAAAGAAAGAATAAAACATGCCAAGAGTAACAAATGCAGTTCAAACGCGCGCAAGAAGAGTGCGTGTTTTGAAAACAACCAGAGGCTATTTCGGCAACAAGAGCCGCCTCTACAAATTCGCAAAAGACGCGCAGATGCACGCAGGCGTTTACGCCTATCGCGACCGCAGAGTCCGTAGGCGCGAATTCCGCAAGCTCTGGATTGCCAGAATAAATGCGGCATGCCGTGTCCGCGGCTTGAAATACAGCGTATTTATGGCGGCATTGAAGAAAGCCAACATCGAGCTTGACAGAAAGCAGATTTCCGAATTGGCAATCTCCAACGAAGCGGGTTTTGAGGCTTTGGTAAAGCAGTTGAATTTGAAGTAAAACGCAATTTTTTAATCTTGAAGAAGCGGCAAAATACAAATTGCCGCTTTTTTGTTTTTTAAGCATCGAAAAATTTAATCCCGCAATTTGCGGAGAAAAGAAATTTTACTTGAAAACACCATACATTTCCTATTTTATGGGAAATGATTTATGAAAAAATACTTTACTATTATCCTATTGTTTGCGAGCGCAATTTTTGCCCAAACAGCGCATGCCCAACAAACTTCGCCTTCATACAAGTTGCGTCCGATGGACGTAATCCAAATGAGCGTCTTTCAAGAGCCTGAATTGTCAAACATAGACGCAAGAATCGTATCTGACGGAACAATTATACTGCCCCTTATCGGCAAAGTGCAAATTGCGGGCTTAACATTGATAGAAGCTCAGCAAAAAATCACCGCTCTTTACGAAAAAGACTATTTGCAAAAACCGCAAGTTTCGCTCTTCATACGCGAATATGCAAAGCAGAGTTGCTATGTTTTGGGCTTTGTGGCGCGCCCCTGCGAATATGAATTTCCGCGCGAAGAGGCGGACAAGATGACCATTACAAGAGTAATCGCTGGCTGCAACGGCTTCTCCCCGAGAGCCAACCGCCGCGCGGTTTTGGTAAAGCGCAAGCTTGAAAACGGCAAGGAAGAACTTTTCACAATCAATGTCAGGGAAATTCTTACAGACCAAGCTCCGGACTTCCCCATCAAAAACGGCGACATCATCGAAGTCAAGGAAGACATCATATAACAAGAATTCCCATATCTTAAAACACAACAACAATTTAAAAAAATGAGCGAAGAAAAAAAAGACGCGCAAACCCAGCAAAACAATGCGCCTAAAAAAGTCGTAAGGAAAAAGGTGGTTTCATCTTTTTCAAACGGCGGAGGCTCCAACCCGTCGTACGGATACGGGGCATCATACGGATATGGCTACGGATACGGAAACTATAACGGATACGGAAACTATGGCTCATACGGAAATTACGGAAATTACGGCACTTACGGAAACCCTTACGGCAAAAATTACGGGGCGGCTCCGCAGGGAAATGAAATTCCAAACAGAACTTTCGCCGACTATCTGCAAATTTTGCGCGAAAAAATCTGGTTCATAGTAATCACTTTTTTGATTATCCTGTCCGGCAGCATTCTTTATACTTTCAGAGTCACGCCCGTTTACACTTCGCGCGCCACAATCAGAATCCTAAGAAGCGTCGATAAGCCCGTTGAAGCCGACCGCTCCCGCCGCGACGACATCAGGGACGTGCAGGACTTCAACACGCAAATCAAGCTTTTGGAATCAATGGAAGTCGTTTCTTTCGTAAAGAAGCAGCTTAAGCCCGACGAAGCCCAACGCTTGATGGCTCCTTACCACGACATGATTACTTTCGGCGCAAAAATCACGGAAGAAGGCATATTGATTCGTAACCGCAACATTGCGCCAAACAGAATGAGCTTTGTCGTAAACATCGACTACACCCACCCCGACAAAGACCTCGCGGCAAGAGTCGCAAACTTGTACGCAAAGGAATTCATCACCTACTCCCAGCAGACAAACTCTTCAGACATGCTGATGATGATTGAAGCTTTGCGCGACAAAGTAAACTTCCAGGATACAAAAGTCCGCGAACTTGAATCAAAGCTCGTAAACTACCGCAAGGAAAACAAGGCGGAATCGCTCGACCAGCGCGTTGACATGCTTGCAAAAGAGCTTGTGGACCTCACTACTTCCGTAACGATAGCAAAGCAAAACTACGAAGCCGCCCAAACGGAATGGCGTTTGATACAGGAATGCGAACGCGAAAAAGGCAACCTTTGGGAATTGCCGAGAATCCGCTCAAATCCGCACGTCTCTCAGCTTTTGCAACAGCGTTCGATGCTTTTAATCGACCTTGCCCAATATGAAAAACGCTACAAGGCAAAGCACCCGAAAATGATTGAGCTTACGCGCAGGCTCGAACAGACCAACAACGAGCTCAACGTCGCGGTAAAATCCACTGTTCAAGAAATTGCCGCAAACTACGAGATGGTTCAAAAGAACTATGAAAACCTCCAAAAGGCTCTCGCCGAAAAGAATGCCGAACGTAACGACCTCTCCGACAAGGCAGTCGCCTACAAGGTAATCGAACGCGAAAAGAACGCGGCAGAAATGCTTTTGCAAGAAATGCAGCTTCAAATGAACAAGCGTTTGGCGGAAGTCAATTTGATACCCGCTTCCGCTAAAATCGTTGACACTGCCCTAAGCTCTTCCGAACCGTCAAGCCCGAATTACATTTTGAACATAATAATCGGTGTTTTGGGCGGCATTTTGGGCGGCATCGTAATGGCTTTCGCCGTCGCATTCCTCGATGACAAGGCAAAATCCGCATACGACGTGGAATCTATCATAGGGCTTCCGCTCTTGGGTTCAATTCCGAGAATCAAGAGGCTCAATTCCTCCGAAAAGGCGCAAGTTTCAGCCTCCAACGCCGACAGGGGCGCGGCGGAATCCTTCAAGGCTGTCCTCTCCTCCATAAAATTAAGCCATATCGGAAAAACCGCAAAAGTAATCCTCTCCACATCCACAACGCCCTCGGAAGGTAAAAGCTTCGTGCTTTCAAACCTCGCGTTTACTTCGGCGATGAACGGAGAAAAAACTTTGATAATCGACGCAGACTTGCGTTTGCCGGCAATATCAAAGATTTTGGATTTAAATACGGAAACGGGAATTTTATCATATATCGAAGACAAAAACACCTTGCAGGAAAGCATCGTGCACGAATACTTCCCGAATATGGACGTTCTGCCCTGCGAACGCAGAGCCGCAAATCCGACCCAGGTTTTGAACTCTGAAAAATTCGTGCAAATGCTGCAAGAACTGCGCTCGCAATACGACAAGATTTTCATAGACACTCCGCCTATCGGTGCCGTAAGCGACGCGGTTTCCATTCTCCCATACGTTGACGGAATGATTTATGTAATCAAGTTTAACGCAATAAAACGCAAGCTCATCAAAAATTACATAAAGAGACTGCTTGAAAGCAACGTTCCGATATTGGGCGCAATAATGAATATGGTGAATGTTTCAAGCGCGGGAATGTACAGCACGTCTTACTACAACAAGAGCTACCACAGCTATTACGCAACCGAAGACATCCCGCCTTCCGTTGATGAAAGCGAGCCAAAAGACGAGGATTTCACAGAAATGCCCGATCCTGACGAGGAAAATAAATAAAGGACTTCAAGCGGGAAAGTTTGCTCTTTTCCGCTTGTTTTTTTATATGAAAATAAGACTTCCAATCTTAACAGTTTTAGCGGCAATCCTTTTCGGATGCGTCTCAAACGTTGAAAAATCAAACCGCCAAATCGCGCTGAAAGCAATGTCTCCAATAGAAATGGGCGTCATATTGCCCAAAAGCGAAAACTCGGAGCTTGCGGCTGAAATAAAAAATGCAATGACGTTTGCGGCGGAGGAATTCAACAGTCTTCAAACAAAAAATTCCTCAAAAATAAACCTGCTCTTTTTGGAAACAGGCAATTCAAAAGAAGAGCTTTATACCGCAATCGAAGTATTGAAACTACGCAATGCCGATGTTATCCACGCGGGATTTACGAAACAATGCGCGTTCGAGCTGAAAAAATTTGAAGAAACGGGCGCGCTCGTAAATTTTTTCAGCCAATATCCCCCGATTGCGACGCAAACCGAAAACGCGGTGCGCATATTTTTAAACGGAGCGCAAGTCTGCGAAGAAATGACAAAGAAAATCCCCACCGCAAAAACCGAAGAAAAGAAGTCTGAAATAATTTTGGCGGAAGACTCCGTTTTGGGCAAAAGTTGCACCGAATTTTTAAAGTTCCAAACGGGCAGCTTAAACATAAAAATTTTCACCGAAAGCTTTTCGGAAAACGAAGAAAATTTCAGCCTTCTTGCGCAAAGCATAACGAATATCGACTATGTACTGCTTTACGCCCCGGAAGAAAAGCAAAACGCAATATTGAAGTCTCTCTCGGAAGCGGGATTTAAGGGCAGGATTTACGCAAGTTGCGCCCTGCAAAATAAAGGCGCAAACTCCTTCAAAAACCTGAAAATCGAAAAAGTGAAAAGCGCGTTTGAGCTTGGCAAGACAAACGCGGCAGAATTCAAATCGGCATACCAAAAACGCTTCAAATCTCGACCAAACCTTGCGGCGGCAGTAGCGTACGACTCGGTAAAAATCACCGCAAACGCAATTTTAAACGCCGCAAAAGACGCAAAAGCGGCAAAACTTCTCTTAAAAGGCAAAACATTTGAGGGCGTGTCGGGAAAAATCGAGTTTGATAGCTATGGAGACGCCGTTCTGCCTCTTGAATTAGTAAATGACGGACGTTAATTCAAAAATCAGACGCCAAGCCCCTCTTGCAAAATACGCTTTCGCATTCGCGTTCGGCATAGCATTGTCGCGCTATTTTGAAATCGGCGCGAACATTTTGTCCGCCCTTCTCGTGCTGGCGGGCGCGCTCGTTTTTCATTTTATAATCGCAAACAAAAATCTCCGCCTGCCAATGATACTTTTGGCATTCATCTCGGGCGCAATAATTTCAATACCTCCTCAAAATCCTTACCCCGACTTCACTTCGCAAGAAGCAGAGCTTGAAATTTTCGCAGAGCGCGCCGGCAGAAACGAAAAAGGAGCTTCGTACGGCATCGGCAAAGTCCTTTCCGCGTCGAAAAATTTTGCAAAGGCAAAGGGGAGCAAAATCTGGTTCTACGCAAAAGACGCAAAAGACATTTGGCAAGGCGACAAAATCAGGGGTAGTTTCATAGTCCGCAAAGTGGAAAAAGAAGAGGGATTTAACAATTATCTTTTAAATCAAAACATATTTTTCAACGCATATTCGGCGGAAAAAACGGAAATTGAAAGCGCGAAATTTCCGTATTCGCTCTACAAATCCGCGCGAGAATATATCGCAGAAAAGCTCGGAACTTTTTACGGCGGCAAAAATGCCGAAAATGAAGGAGCGCGGGCGTTCCGCGCAATGATTTTGGGCGACAAATCCTATCTTTCCAAAGACGCAAAAAACGATTTCAAGCTTACGGGAACAATGCATATTTTTGCGGTTAGCGGACTGCACGTCGGAATGCTCGCTTCCATTATTTACTTTATCCTGAATCTTTTGCGCGTTCCCAAAAAAGCGGCTCCTGCCATAAGCTTGCCGATTTTATTTTTGTATGTCAGCGTCTGCCAATCCGCGCCAAGCGCGATGAGGGCGTTCATAATGATTTCGGCGGTTTGGATTTCTTCCGCATTCTTGCGCAAACCCAAAACATTTGCCTCTCTTGTCGCGGCATTTTTCATATCACTTGCGTTTAACCCGTCAAACCTCTTTGACGCAGGCTTTGCCCTGTCTTACTCGGTCGTTTTGGCGATAGTTTTGTACGCGGTGGAACTCGATGAAGCCCTGTCGCAAAAAATACAAAATCTGCGCGGCTTTGAATTGAAAAATCCCCCTCTCCCGAGGCGGATTTACCTTAAATGCGAGCGCGGAATTATTGCGGGGCTTTGCATTGGAATTGCCGCAATGTTTGCAAGCGCGCCGCTTTGCTCCTGCTATTTCGGCTATGTGCCTTTGCTTTCGGCATTCCTTTCAATTCCTTTTGTTTTGGGCGCGACGGCGGCGGTCGCCTGCGGGGCAGCTTCCGTCGTTTTGCCGAATTTCCTGTGCCCGATTACAAATTCGATTGCCGCTTTTATTCTTGAAATAATGTTAAACTCTGCAAAAATTTTTTCCGATTTAGCAGTGGTATTGAACGTTAAAATCTCCCCCGTTGCGGCGTTTGCCTGCGAATGGGCAATTTTGGCAAGCTTGTTTTTATATCCTGAAATCAAAAGCCCCGCAAAATGGATTTTGCCTCCCGCAATAACAGCCGCAACCCTTCTAAGCGCAGCTATATTCTAATGGAACAAACTCTCTCGCCTGAAAACTTTTTCTTCGACCAAAACGCGCTTGAACAAAGTGCGCTGGCGGAAATCCGCAAACAGCTGGCTTCGGGGAAAAAACTCGCAGTCGCGCTTTCCGGCGGAAGCGACAGCGTGTTTTTGCTATACATTGCCAAACTTCTCTGCGGAAACAAAAATATAACCGCTTTACACTTCAACCACAAAGTCAGAAAAAACGCGGATGTTGACGAAGAATTTTGCAAGACGCTCTGCAAAAAGCTCGACGTAAAGCTGGTCGCAAAATCGCGCCAAAAAAGCCTCAAAAAAATTTCGGAAGAGAGCCTGCGCAAACTGCGCGGCGACTTCTTTGAAAAAGAATGCAAAAAGCTGAAAATCGACGCCATATTGCAGGGGCATATCAAAACGGATGTCGCGGAAACGATGTTGATGCGCCTTATGCGCGGCTCCGCACTCGAAGGGCTTTGCGCGCCCCGACCCGTCGCAAAATCCAACGGGCTTATAAAAATCCGCCCGATTTTAACGCTTGCCAAGCCTGAAATCCAAGACGTCCTGAAAAAATTCGGCATTAAATGGCGTGAGGATGAATCTAATTTTTCAAGCATTTTTCTGCGAAATAAAATCCGAAACGAAGTTCTGCCTCTTTTTGAAAACGCCTGCGGCGCAAACTTTGCGTCTTCGGCTTTCAGAACGCGCAAGCTCCTCGAAGAGGACGCAAGGTTTATCGAAGATGCGTTTTTGCGCGAAACAAAACCAGAGGGCAAAAAAATTTTTCTAAGCGATTTTGCCGCAAGTTCCCAAGCCCTTCTGCGCAGGGCGGCTCAAAAGCTTTTGGCGCAAAACGGGCAAAAATTAAGAGCGGGCGCAGTTGACTTGTTTTTGGACGAATGCTTAAAAGGCAAATCCGCCCAAACCAGCCTTAAAACGGGCTTTATGCTGTTTAATCCGAAGGAAAAATCTCTTGAAATAATAGAGGCAAAACCCGCCGCAAAGTGGGAGATTTCGCTAACTTTCGGGGAAAACAAGCTGCCAATCGGCGGTTCGATATTTTTGGAAGAAGCGGAAATTTCAAGCGCAATGCTTGAAAAAATAAAGGGCGGGCATTTCGACGAATCGCAATTTGCCTTCGTCCGCCCAATGCCCTCAGGGCTTTTTGCCCGAAACACAGAGCCTTCCGACGCCTACGCGCCAATCGGCTCAAAATCAAAACGGCTTGTAAAAGATATGATGAGCGCAAAAAAAACGCCTGTTTTGAAACGAAAGTCTTTTCCGCTTGTCTGTTTAAGTTCGGGAGAGGCAATATGGTCGCCAAGTTTGGCTATCGCCGATTTTTGCAAATTAAATGATGTCGGCCGCGCATTTAGATTGACCTACAAGCCCGCTTATTGAAAATATTGCTTTTTCCTTGGAAAATAATGTGATTTTATAATCGCTCGCACAAATATATTATTATGGGAAACGAACATTTTAAAATTTTGAAAAAAAGAAAAAATCAGGCAAAAACGCTGTCTGTCTGGATAGTGCTTATTTTGATACTGATGATGCTCAAATTTTTTGCGGACGGAAACAGCCCGTCCGAGCAGACTTTCACAATCAAAGAGCTCATGAAGGCAGCCGCAAACGACTCCATATTGAGCCTCAACATCCGCAATGACCCCAACGGAGGCGCAAACTGGTACGAAGTAAACGGCTACATTCAAAATCCGCGCTTCGGCAAAGAAGACGCACCCGCCGACACTCCGCGCAAGCTTCCGTTCAAATTCAGCGGCACCATTTTAGAGGATAATTACCAGATTTTGACTTCTCCGACGGCACCATGGACAATCTCCGAAAAAAGCGCGGGCTCTGTATGGAGCAACGTGTTTTTCACATTTCTTCCGGGGCTTTTGATTGTCGGCGTGATTTTCTTTCTGATTTCCAGACAGATGAGGGCGTCGAGCAAAATGGGCATGGACTTCGGCAAAAGCCGCGCGAGGCTTCTTTCGCCCGACAAAGACCGCACGACATTTGACGACGTGGCGGGTTGTGACGAAGCAAAAGAGGAAGTCGCCGAAATTGTGGACTTTTTGAGAACTCCCGAAAAATTCAGAAAAATCGGGGCGAAAATTCCCAAAGGCATTTTGATGATGGGCCCTCCCGGAACGGGCAAAACCCTGCTTGCAAGGGCAATCGCGGGCGAAGCAAACGTTCCGTTTTACTCAATCAGCGGCTCCGATTTCATGGAGATGTTCGTGGGCGTTGGCGCGGCGCGCGTGCGCGACATGTTTGAGCAGGCGCGCAAAAACGCTCCCTGCCTGATATTCATCGACGAAATCGACGCTGTCGGCAGACAGCGCGGTGCAGGCATGGGCGGCGGACACGACGAACGCGAGCAAACACTGAATTCGCTCCTTACGGAAATGGACGGCTTTGACGGGCATGAAGGCATAATAATAATCGCCGCGACAAACCGCCCCGACGTATTGGACAGCGCGCTTTTGCGCCCCGGCAGGTTTGACAGGCAGGTTGTAATAGACACTCCCGACGCAAAGGGTCGCGAAGAAATTTTGAAAATCCACGCGCGAAAAATCAAGCTCGACGAAAGCGTTGACTTGGAAAAAGTTGCGCGTCTCTGCCCCGGATGCTCGGGCGCGGATTTGGCAAACTTGCTAAACGAAGGCGCAATCACCGCGGCGCGGCGCAACAGCCCGACCGTCTCAATGGAAGACATAAACATCGCGCGCGACAAGGTATTTTTCGGCAGGGAACGTCGCAGGCTCATGGACGACGACCAAAAGAAGCTCATCGCATACCATGAAGCGGGTCACGCCCTTACGCAGTGCGCCCTTGACGACAACAACATGCCCGTCCATAAAGTCACGATTATCCCGCGCGGTCAAAGCCTCGGCTCAACGATGTTCCTGCCAAAGCGCGACACTTTGACGGAATCCAAAACTTCGCTTTTAAACCAAATTTGCTCCACGCTCGGCGGCAGAGTGGCCGAAGAGGTCGTTTTCGGAGAAGTGACAAACGGGGCCGCAAGCGACATCAAGCAGGCGACAAAAATCGCCCGCAAAATGATTTGCGACTGGGGCATGGGCTCTCTCGGCCCGATAGCGTTAGGCGAAAACCAAGAGCACATATTCCTCGGCAAAGAAATCGCCCGCGACAGACATTTCAGCGAAAAGACTGCGCAGCAAATTGACGATGAAATTAAAGGCATCATAGATTTTCAGGAAAACCGTGCGCGCGAACTTCTCACAAAGAAACGCGCCCAGCTTGACTTAATGAGCCAAGCCTTAATCGAATTTGAAACGATTGATGGCGACTTGGTAAAAGACATTGTTTTTGAAAAAGTAAAAACCTTGGACGAAATCAAAGAAATTCTCGCCAAAAAAGAGGCTAAAAAGGAAAGCCAAGCGCAGGAGCAAACGATGGCGAAAAACCCGCAAGCTTTTGAAAATCCCGCGGCAACGCAGGCTTGATGAAAGCTCCGCTTTTTCGGCAAAAACAGCCTTTGAAAGATTTAGGCAAAAGACGGCGCCGATATTTTTCGGTGTCGTTTTTTTATGCCATAAAAAGTGCGCCGCTAAAAACAGAAATACAAAGCAAAATCCATAAAAAAGTTGCAGAACATTGATTCCGCAACTTGCCAAAATCTTATTGCAAAAGCTTTCCAAAAAGCAACCGACCCGCTCCAATTTTGCGCGGGAATTTTCTCATTGCGCCGTTTTATTTTTGTAGCCGCCCCATTTGGGCTTTTCCCTTTCGGGAATGGGAATTGCCCGCGCCTTCATTTTTATGAGCGCGGGTTCGGAACACAAAAGCTTAAACGCCCTCGCATTAAACCCCGAACGCATATTTTCGGAAGCGGCGACTTCCAAGACATCTTCTGCGCCCGCCTTCAAAAAAATGCGGTGCTCCACCGAGCCTGCCCCCGCGTCTTTATAAATATAGTTTGAAAGCATTTTTATGAAACGCTGCGCGTGCATTTCGGGTTCGATTACCCAATCGCAAGTTTTTATCGCGCTTGTCGCGGCAAAAGACATGGAACTTACGCTCTCTCCGTTAAACCTTACGTCTCCGCCGTTTTCGCTCCTGCATTCGCCGACAACGCAGACGCACGAGCCGTCTATAAGCATGTCCTTGCACTTTTCGTAGGCGGCGGGAAAGAAATTTATCTGCAATGACTTTCCATGCCTCGAAGACAGTGTGAAATACGCCCAAGGCTTGTTGTCCTTTTTGGTGAGGCGTTTTGTCAAATTTGAAATTACGCCGCAAAACCTAAACCTGTCGCGCGAAATGCGCTTGACCAAGGCTTCGGAAGGCAAATAGTCAAGTGCGTCGTCAATTCCCGCAAACTCGTTCATCGGGTGCCCCGAAACATAGAAGCGCAAAAGCTCCTTCTCCGACTGCAATTTTTGGGCAATCGGCATCGGCGCAACCGAAGTGTCGATAATTGAGGAAACATCTTTTTTTGTGCCTGTTTCCGAAATGTCAAACATGTCAAACAAGTTTGTCTGCCCGACGGCAAAGTCTTTGCGCAAGTCGTTTGCGTGGTTTAAAATCGCGTCCGCGCTCGCAATCAGCGCGCCCCTGTCTATTCCGAAAGAATCAAACGCGCCCGACAAAATCAAGCTTTCCATTACGCGCTTGTTTACATTGACACGCTCCGCAAAGTTTATGATGTCCTTAAAATCGCCGTTTTTGTCGCGCTCTTCGACAATTTGCCGCGCGGCGGATTCACCTATGCCCTTAACCGCCGCAAGCCCGAACCTTATGGAGCCTGCGGAATCTGCAAACATAAAACCTTCGGCAGGCTTCCACGAGGAATTTATTATAGGCGTAAACCCTTCGCGCGAAATATTCACATCGGGACCGAGAACCTTGATGTTTATCGACTCGCATTCGTTGATGAAGTTTGAAACCTTGTCAAGATTGCCGAGTTCGCTCGAAAGCACCGCCGCCATAAATTCGACAGGATAATTCGCCTTCAAAAACGCTGTGCGGTACGAAAGCATTGCGTAGGCGGCGGAGTGGGACTTGTTGAAGCCGTACTGCGCAAATTTTTCGAGTATGGCGAAAATGCGCTCTGCTTCATCTTTTTTTATTCCATTGGTTTTTTCGGCGCGCTCGACGAAGACTGCCTTTTGCTTCGCCATGATTTCGGGCTTCTTCTTGCCCATTGCGCGCCTTAACAAGTCCGCTTCGCCAAGCGTGTAGCCCGATATTATGCGCGCCGCCATCATGACCTGTTCCTGGTAAACAATAACCCCGTATGTTTCGCTTACCAAATCCTTTAAAAGCGGGTGCGGAACCTGAATTTTAGAACTGTCGCGCTTGCCCTCGATAAACTGGTCGATAAACTGCATGGGGCCCGGACGGTAAAGAGCTATGAGAGCTATGATTTCCTCAAACGCGCTAAGACCTATGCGCCTGCAAAGGTTTTGCATGCCTTCGCTTTCAAGCTGAAAGACGCCCGTTGTGATGCCGCTGTTTAGCAGGCGGTACGTCAATGGGTCTTCGAGCGAAATTTTTTCTATGTCGAATTTGGGATTTGAGCGGGTTCTGCGCACGTTTTCCTGCGCTTCAAAAATTACGTCTAAAGTTTTAAGCCCCAAAAAGTCCGCTTTCAAAAGCCCAAGCTCTTCGGAAGGGCCTTTGGGGACTTGCGTCGTAAGTGTGCCTTCCTGAATCATCATCGGCACCAAATTGTCAAGAGACTGGTCTCCGATGATGATGCCACAGGCATGCTTGCCCGTCTGCCTTATCATGCCTTCCAAAATTTGCGCCTGGTCGAAAATATGGCGCGCGGGAGCGGATTTTTGCAGGTACTCCTTTAATTCGTCGGACTTTTCATAGGCGTCTTTTAGCTTTATCTTCAAGTCGTCGGGGATTTTCTTTGCGTAAGCATTTGCCTCTTCAAAAGGCATATCGTTTACCCGCGCCAAGTCGCGGATTACAACTTTCGCACCGAGAGTGCCGAAAGTAATGATGTTTGCAACTCTGTCCTCGCCGTACTTTTTGCGCACATAGTCTATAACTTCGTCCCTGCGCGCCTGACAGAAGTCAACGTCGAAGTCGGGAGGAGAAACGCGCTCAAGAGAGAGCATTCTCTCAAAGAGCAGCCCGAAGCGCAGGGGCTCGATGTCCGTAATTTTGAGCATATACGCTATCATGCATCCCGCGCCCGAACCGCGCCCCGGCCCTACGGGAATATTTTGGGAGCGCGCCCAGTTGATGTAGTCGTACACAATCAAAAAGTAATCCACAAACTCCGCGCCGACTATGATTGAAAGCTCGTAGTCGAGCTTGTCGCAAAGCATTCTTGCGCGGTTTTCAGGCTCGTTTTCCTTGGGGACGTAAGCATCCGGATTATCGTAATCGACGCCATAGCGTTCCATAAGCCCCTTTTTGCAGAGATCGAACAAGAAAAGCCCGTTTTTGAAATATTTTGGATAGTCCTCTTCTTTGATTTTAAAATTCGGCTCTTTCCCGTTCTGCTTCAAAACTTCGTTTTTCTTGACTTCGTAAAGATGCAGAATGCGTATGAAATTTTTTTCGTCCGAAGTAAAGGAAACGTCCACGGGTTTTTCATAGCGCGGGTAATGGTTTTCGCCAAGCGGTATTTTAAGGTCAACCATTTCCGCGACATGCAAAGTGTTGTCAAGACAGCCTTCTATTTCCCCAAGCGCGGCTTCCATTTCCTCGCGCGTTTTCAAATAAAATTCGGCGCAAGGATATTTCAGGCGTTTTTCGTCTTTTATCAGCTTGCCGGTTTGAATGCAAAGCATGGCGTCGTGCGCCTCGGCGTCGGCTTTATAAACGTAGTGGGAGTCGTTTGTCGCAACAATTTTCAGCCCAAAATCCTTCGCAAGGCGCACAAGGCCCGGAATGATTTTCTGCTGCATCGGCAAAAAGTGGTTCTGAACTTCTATAAAATAATTTTCCTTGCCGAAAATATCCACAAACTTCGCGGTGGCTTCGCGCGCCTTTTCGTAGTCCGAATAAAGCAGGTATTGGGAAGCTACCCCGTTTAGGCAGCCGCTAAGCGCGATTATTCCCTTTGAGTATTTGGCAAGAGTTTCAATATCGACTCTCGGTTTGTAATACATACCCCTGAAAAACGCCTCGCTCGAAATTTTTGCAAGGTTCAAATAACCTTCGTAATTTTTTGCAATCAGCGTCTTGTGGAAGATTTGATACTTCGGGAAATTTTCGGGGCGCAACATGTCCTCGTTGTTTTCGACATCGGAAATGTCGTCGGATTTTTCGACATTGCGCTTCGGGCGATCCGCCATCGAGTGGTCGTAAATAAAGTATATTTCCTCCCCGCAAAGAGGCTTTACTCCCGCCTTTTTCGCCGCATTGTAAAAATCAATGGAACCGCACATGTTGCCGTGGTCGGTCATCGCGACAGCGGGCATGCCAAGTTCGCCGACGCGCTTCATAAGTTTATCTATGCGCGTGCAGCCGTCTAAAAAACTATGGTCGGTGTGCAGATGTAAATGTACGAAATTCATTTTGCAAAAATTTTATTTTTCCTCTTCCCCGCTTTGCGAAAGCAGCTCTATTTTGCATTCGTCTATTTTTCTAAGCCCCACCTTTTCAACGGTAATATTCATACGCGGAGACATTATCTGTATCTTTTCGCCCTCTTCGGGAAACCTTCCGAGAATGTTTGTTATAAGCCCGCCGAAAGTCGAAACTTCGTCATTGTCGAAATCCACGTTCAAAAAGTCCTCCACATTGTGGATTGCCGCAAGCCCCGCGACTTTGTAAGTGTTTTTGCCGATTTTTGAAATCGCGTTTGAAAGGTCTATGATGTCGTCTTTTATTTTCCCGACAATTTCCTCCAAAATTCCGTCGAGCGTCAATACGCCGATTATGCCCCCGAATTCGTCTTCGACAACCGCCATGTGAAGCTCGTTGCGGCGCAATTTTTTGAGCGCGTCAATGAGAGGCTCTTCGTATTTAACTTTGACGATGCCGCGCTTGATTTTCATGAGGTCAACTTCCTCGCCGTTTTCAAGAACCCTGAAAATATCCTTGATGCGCACAATTCCAAGGCAGTTGTCCAGATTTCCGTCGCAAATCGGATAGCGCGTATGCCCGTATTTTGCGGCAATTTTCAAATTTTCCGAAACCGTATCGGAAATGTCGAAAAACTGCACCTGGTTGCGCGGTATCATGACGTCCGAAATTTCAAGCTCGTTTAAGCGTATCGAATTGCGGACTATTTTTTTCGCGTATGGCGAAAGCTCGTCGCCTTCCTCTTCTTCGGTGCGCAATTTCACCAAAACGTCGATATGGTCAAACGACGCGTCGTCTTCCGAAATTCTCTTTCCGAAAAATTTTTCGGAGACCTTGCGGGCTACTATTTCAAACGGAAAAACCGCATAATAAAAAATCGAAAAGAATTTGGAGTGCCGCTTTATGGTTTTTACGGGTTCTTGAGAAGCAAAGCATGCGGACGGCAAGTCGCAAAAAATATACTGCAAAAAAAGCGTTATGAGTATTGAGAAGGCGACTATTTTTAAAGCCGTGTTGGAGCCCATCTCGGCATCGCAAAGTTTTAAAACCCCGTAAGACGCGCACACAAAGGCAAACGTTGCCACCATGAGAAAAAATCTCGCCCCGAGAGCCGCAAATATGCCGACTTTCTTGGATTTTTCTATCAGGCGCAGCTCGAATTTTGAAAGCTGCGCCTTTTCCTTTGCGTCCGCATTCTCGAAGCGCACCGCCGCAACCGCGTACGAAATCGACACAAAAGTCATATTCGCCACAAACGAAAGCATTGCGGCGGCGCCTCCCAAAAGCAGTTCTGCAAGCCCCTCTCTCATGCGCTTACAAAAGTTTGGAAAACTCGCTCAAAAAACGCTCGTTTTGCTCGGGCAAACCTATTGTGATTCTCAGCCAGTCCGGCAAACCGTAGCCGACATTCGGGCGCACGATTACGCCCGCCCTTTGAAGGGCGTCAAATTTTTTCAAGGCGTCATTAACTTTGACCATAATGAAGTTTCCGCCCTCGGAGATGTATTCAACGCCGAGTTCCTTGAATTTCTTTTCAATCTGCTCTCTGCCCTGCTTGTTCAATTTTTTGCTTTTTTCGTAAAATTCAACGTCGTCCAAAGCCGCCATCGCCGCAACTTGGGCAAGAGAGTTCATGTTAAACGGCTCGCGCACCCTGTTTATGTACGAGGCAAGTTCTTCGGAGCAATAGCCGTAGCCCGCCCTCAAACCCGCAAGCCCGTAAATTTTCGAGAATGTTTTAAGCCCTATGACATTTCTGCCTTCCGCAATCAAACCGCGAATATCAACGGGGTTATCCTGAAAGTCCCCATAAGCCTCGTCGTAGCAGAAAACGACATGTTCTGGCAAAGCTCTCACGAATTCAAAAACTTCGTTTTGCGACAAAACCGTGCCTGTCGGGTTGTTCGGATTGGCAAGAAAGACGATTTTTGTTTTTTCGTCCACAGCGTCGAGCATTTGCGACAAGTCGTAGCGCAAAGACGGCATTGGAACTTCGCGGGCTTCCGCGCCCATCAAAAGGGTTGAAAGCTTGTAAACGATAAACGACTGCGCGCCCATCACCGCGTTGTCTCCCTCGCCCAAAAGCGCGTGCGCAACAAGCTCGATTACTTCGTTAGAGCCGTTGCCGAACACAAGCTGGCTCGGATTTAAACCCATTACTTTTGAAATTTTTCTGCCCAATTCGTAGCATCCGCCGTCGGGATAGTAGTTCAAATTATCGAGGGAACGGCTGACGGCTTCGATGGCTTTCGGGCAGGGACCGAGCGGATTTTCATTGGACGCCATTTTCAAAATGCCGTCCGGGTCAAGCCCGAATTCCCTTGCGACATACTCTATGGGTTTTCCAGCCTGGTAAACAGGCTGGCTCAAAACTGATTTTCTTACAATATTTTCGATTTTCATTGCTTTGGAATTATTGACTTTGATTTTATTATTTGCAAGTTCAGATAAATTTTCTATTCATTTTATTCATGCAAATAATTTGTACAGGCGCAACAGGTCTTGTCGGCTTCAATTTCATAAAGGAAGCCGTTTCAAGGGGTCATAAGGTTACCGCAATTTCAAACAGTGCGGATTTTCCGAAAATCGGCGGCGTGGAAACCGTAAAGCTTGATTTGACAGACTTTTCGACTGTCGAACGCTTTTTTTTGGATAAATTCCCCGAAGCAATTTTAAATTGCGCCGCAATTTCAAGCCCCGCAGTCGTTGACAAAAATCCCGAACTTGCGCATATGCTTAACGCGCGGCTTCCCGAAAAGCTTGCAATGCTCGCAAACCACATGAATTCGCGCTTTATCCACATTTCAACCGACATGGTTTTTGACGGAACCTGCGCGCCGTACAAAAATACAGATGTTCCCTGCCCGTTCAACTTGTACGGACAGACAAAGCTAATGGCTGAAAATTCTGTTTTAAAATACGCCGCGCCTCTTAGCGTTGTTTTGCGCATTTCACACGTCTGCGGCAGGAGCTTGAAGCAGAACCGCTCCTTTGACGAAAAGCTCTTTTTGGCTTTTGCGCGCGGAGAAAAAGTTGAACTTCCCGACAATGAAATCAAGCGTTTTGAGCCTGCAAGCAGGGTCGGAGAACTTATAACGGAGCTTTTTGAACGTCCGAACATCAGCGGAATTTACCATTATTGCGGTTTGGACAGCCTTTCGAGGTATCAGGCGGCAAAACTCATTTGCGAAAAATTTTCGCTTGATTGCGAAAAATTCATAGTAAAAAAGAACTTGCCAAGAGACATTGATTTAAGTCTCGACATGTCATGCATATCTTCAAGGGTAAAAACCCCCGCGGTAAATTTCAGCGAAATTTTGGAAGAGATAAAAATTCCCGACAGCTGCCTGAAATGGTATGAAAATCTGACGGGAAAAACCCAAATAAAGCGGTTTAAAATTTAATTGTTTTAAAAAAAACGGCGGAAAGTTCAAATTCCGCCGTTTTTTGTTTTGTAAAAACTACTTGTTTTTGCGGTCAATCGCGCTTTTTACAAATGCCAAAAACAGCGGATGCGGCGCAAAAGGCTTAGAATGGAATTCGGGGTAGAACTGGACGCCGACCATCCACGGATGGTCTTTTTCTTCCAAAATTTCAACCAAATCGAACTTCTTGTTCACGCCTCCGACAACCATTCCCGCATTTTCGAGCTTGTTTTTAAAAGCGTTGTTAAGCTCGAAATTATGGCGGTGACGTTCGCTTGTTTCATGCTTTTTATAAGCCTCGAAAGCCTTTGTGTTTGGCTTAATTTCGCAGTCATAAGCGCCTATTCTCATTGATTTTCCGCCTTTTTGCTCTTCCATCGAGCAAACGACTGGAGCCGAAGTTTCGGGGTTGAACTCGGTTGAATTTGCGTCTTTTAAATTCAAAACGTTTCGCGCAAAATCTATCGCCATAACCTGCATGCCGATGCAAATGCCAAAGTATGGAATTTTGTTTTCGCGCGCATATTTGGCAACTTCAATGCTGCCTTCAATACCCCTGTTGCCTACGCTTCCCGCAATCAAAATACCGTCAACATCGCTTAGATATTTTTCGGCTCCGTCTCTTTCTATGTTTTCGGAATCGACTCTGACGATATTAACTTTGCAGTCATTGCCTATGCCCGCATGCGCAAGAGATTCGTAAACAGACTTATACGCGTCTTGAAGCTCAACATATTTTCCGACGACCGCAATTTTAACATTGTCTTTCGGATAGAGAATTTTCTTTACTATATCGTTCCACTTCGACATGTCGCTCTTTTTTGCGTCAATATGGAGCTTTTCCACAACCAAATCTCCAAGTCCTTCGTTTGAAAGAACTAACGGCAGTTCATATATGGAATTTTTCACGTCCTGCTCTTCTATTACCGCTTTTTGCTCTATGTTGCAGAACATCGAAAGCTTCTGGCGCATTTCCTCGCTTATGGGATGCTCTGTGCGGCAAATCAAAATATCGGGCTGGACGCCTATTTCCCGCAATTTTGCAACGCTTTGCTGGGAAGGCTTAGTCTTCAATTCTCCCGCGGCTTTCAAGTATGGGATTAAAGTTACATGGATAAACAGGACGTTTTCCTTGCCTACTTCCAGAGAAAACTGGCGGAAAGCTTCCAAAAACGGCAAGCCTTCGATATCTCCCGTAGTCCCGCCAAGCTCGGTTATTAGGACGTCGCAGTCTTTTCCCGATTCGTAAAGGACGCTCTTAATTTCGTTTGTAACATGCGGAATTACCTGGACTGTTTTGCCCTCGAAGTCTCCGCGGCGTTCCTTTTGTATTATAGATTCGTAAATTCTGCCCGAAGTCGTGCTGTTTAAGCGGCTGAGAGGGCTGTTTGTAAATCTTTCATAATGCCCCAAGTCGAGGTCTGTTTCGGTTCCGTCGTCTAAAACGTAAACTTCCCCGTGCTGAAAAGGGCTCATGTTGCCCACATCCACATTCAAATAAGGGTCGAATTTTCTTATTCTCACTTTCAAATCTCTCGTTTCCAAGAGAGCACCCAATGCTCCGCTGGTCAAACCCTTGCCCAACGACGACACAACACCGCCTGTAATAAATATGTATTTCATATGCCTTAGTAAAAATCTAATCTCCTATTTTAGCCCCGAAATCAACACATTTTTTTTTAATCCTGAAAAAATTTTTTTTATTTTGAAAAGGCTTGACGAACTTAAAATATTAACAAATACTTTCATTCCCTTTTCAAAATACGGAAAGGATTTTTTATTAAAAAAAAGAAAGGTGGTGAACAAAAATGCCGGTAGAAGTAAGAATGCGCAAAGGTGAAGCAATGGAAAAAGCATTGCGCCGCTTAAAGAAGAAGATTGACCGCGAAGGCATCATTCGCGACGTCCGTCAAAAGCGTTACTTTGAAAAGCCTTGCGAAATCAAACGCCGCAAGCGCAAGATCGCCGCTTTCAACAATATGCTCCGTCAGCGTTACGAAAATCGCTAAAAGAAGCATTTTCAAATTTGACAAGCCCTCTTTAGGGGGCTTTTTTTTTGCCCGTAAATACTTTTTTATGGTATTTTCGAAAAAATAAATCGATAATAAAATAAAATGCAGACAAACATAATCATAGCACTCGCGCTTGCGACGCTTGCCGGAAGCGCGACAATACTCGGCGGATTTCTCACGTTTTTCATAAAGAGAAATTCGTTCAAACTTCTTTCTTTCGGACTGAGCTTTTCGGCTGGCGTAATGCTTTATGTGTCTTTCATGGAAATTTTGCCCGAAGCGAAAGCATCAATCCAAAGCAACACTGATTTTTCAACCGCAAACATCGCGGCTACATCCGCATTTTTTGTAGGCATAATCCTAAGCGCATTTATCGACAAATTTTTTCCCGAACATATTTCGGGGAATGAAGTCGAAAGCAACCCGGGCAAAGAGAATTCCCAAACTTGTGTTTGCAACAGAAAGCATTTCAAAGGCAAAAACATTAAAAAAGTCGGCATTTTCACCGCTATTGCGCTCACAATCCACAATTTCCCCGAAGGACTTTCGGTTTTCATTTCAGGTGTTGAAAACATTTCTCTTGGAGCGTCCATAGCAGTTGCAATCGCTCTGCACAACATTCCCGAGGGAATTTCTGTAGCCCTTCCAATTTACATGTCAGGCGCAAGCAAGAAAAAAGCAATGCTTTACACGGCAATATCCGCTCTTGCAGAACCCTTTGGCGCGCTGTGCGGGCTGATGGTTCTAAAATTTTTCATGACGGATTTCACACTGGGAGTTTTGCTTGCCTTCACCGCGGGCATAATGGTCTATCTTTCAATAGACGAGCTTCTGCCGACGGCAAAAGAATATGAAGACAGCCATGAATCGGTTTTCGGCGTTATAAGCGGAATGATGCTTATGGCGGTTTCTCTCTCTTTATTTTAGGATACTATATAAATAAAATAAAATTAAAAATTTGTTATCTATTATTTATGCTCTGTCAATATGTCGATAAGTTTTTATTTTGCTTATAAAGACCTATATGCGCGATTTTTCATTTTCAACAATTCTTTAATTCGTTTTTAATAAATCTTCAGATATCCGAAAATTTAAGAATTATTTAAAAGTTGTTTACATAAATTTTACAAATTGCCGTCAATTTATTTACAATAGTTTAATTTTGCTTGAAAAATAAGCCGCCATTTTGAATATGTTTAACCATAAAAATAATAATTATGGAAAGAACACTAATCATATTTAAACCCGATTGCATCAAAAGGAAACTTGAAGGCAAAGTATTGGATATTTTTCTTTCAAAAGGCTTTAATTTGAAAGCCTGCAAAATGATGAAATTAGACATGGATATTTTGAGCCGCCATTACGACCATTTGAAAGACATGCCGTTCTTTCCGGGTATTGTCGATTTTATGACAAGCGACAATGTAATGGTTTTGGTTTTTGAAGCTGAAAACGCCATATCAAAAGCCCGCGAGCTTTTAGGCCCTACTGATTCAAAGAAGGCTGATAAAGGCACCATACGCGGAGATTTCGGAACAGACATGCGAATGAATGTTTGCCACGCTTCGGATTCCGTCGAATCTGCCGAAAGAGAAATAGCAAACTTCTTTCTTCCAGAAGAAATTTTTTAAGAAGTGCATACTCAGGAAGAGATTTTCGCCCGTTTTCCCGAATTAAGCCAAGAAATTCGCGAAAAATTGATGCTTTTTGCGGAGCTTCTTAAAAAGACAAACGCGCGCGTAAATTTAATATCCCGAAAAGACGAAGACGATATAGCCTACCGCCATGTCGCTTTTTGCCTTTCAATCTGCAAGTTTTTGACTCCGAACAAAGGGGCGAGAATTGCCGATGTCGGAACCGGCGGAGGTCTTCCGGGCATTGTTATGGCGATAGTCTGGCCTCAGGCTGAAATTTTTATGTTTGACGGCGTCGGCAGGAAAATAGAGGCGATATCTCAAATAATAAAAGAGCTCGGCTTAAAAAACGCAGTCGCCAAAAAAGCGAGAATAGAAGAAACCAAAGAAGTTTTCGACTATGCAACCGGGCGTTCTGTTTGCGCTCTTCCGATGTTTTTTAATTTTGTAAAAAAATCCATCAGAAAAGGCAAGGCGGGCAGCCTTGAAAACGGCGTCATATATTTTAAAGGCGGCGAGCTTGAAGAGGAGCTTGTCAAAAAAAATATTTTGCCCGACAAAGAAATGAAACTCGATGAATTTTTCGAAGACAAAAATTACGAGGGTAAAAGGCTTTTGCATTTTAAATTTTTTAAGCGTTGAAGTGCGCGGATTTTTAACTATTGTTTTTTAAGATGATTTTTGAAGAGGGAAAATTTTTACTCATAGCAGGTCCATGCAGTTTGGAGAACATGGATTTAAGCTTCCGCGTTGCGGAAAAAATCGCGCAAATTGCCCAAAAAAAGTCCGGCGAATTGAGCGTCGTATTTAAAGGAAGCTTCGACAAGGCAAACCGAACAAGCTCAAAAAGTCCCCGAGGTACGGGCATTGAAGAGGGTTTGAAAATCCTTTCTGAAGTGAACAGGCAGTTCGGGTTAAAAACAATAACCGATGTCCACGAAAGCTGGCAGTGCAAAAGCGTGGGCGAAGTTTGCGACGCCTTGCAAATACCCGCATTTTTGTGCAGGCAGACTGATTTATTGGTTGCCGCGGCAAAGACGGGAAAAGCCGTAAACGTCAAGAAGGGTCAGTTTCTTTCGCCGTATGAAATGAAGTACGTCGTTGGCAAGTTGCGCGAAAACAGCGCGTCCGAAATCTGGCAAACCGACAGGGGCACGACTTTCGGATACCAAAATTTGGTTGTGGACATGCGCTCGCTTGCAATCATGAAAGAAAACAAAACTCCCGTTATTTTGGACGCAACCCATTCTGTACAGCTTCCGGGCGCGGGAGCAGGTGTAAGTTCGGGTGAAAGAAAATATGTAAGGCTTCTTGCAAAATCTGCAGTTGCGGCGGGAGCCGACGGCCTTTTCATCGAAACGCATCCCGAACCAGAAAAGGCGCTTTCGGACGCAGCTACGCAGCTGCCGCTTTCGGAGCTTGAAGGATTGATTGATGTCTGCCTTAAAATACGCGAAGCGGCTTTTGAATAAATATTTAAAAAATCCTTTAAAAATTCAAAAAATTTGTAAAAATCAATTTTAGAAAACAAAAAATAAAAAAATGCCAGAAGAAAACACAAACCAGCCAATAGATTTGAGCGAACTCGCAAATTTGCAGTTTTCAACAGCTTGGTCTCCAAGTACGAATTATTCGGGTTTTGAAGACCGCAAGCCTGCAAGGGGCGGATTTAAAAAACGCGGCGAATTTGACGCAAAAAAGCGCGATTTTAAACGCGAAAAATCTTCAAAGTTTGAAAACGAAGAACGCAAAGGCCGCAAATTCAATTCCGACAAAAAGTCAGACAAAAAATTTGACCGACGCGACAATAAAAAACCCGCCAAAAAAGCTCCGTTCGTGTTTTCGATGGAAGTTCTTTTTTATCCCGAAGACGCTCCGTTTGCAAAGCTTGCGGACGTTATGAAGCACTTAAAGAGAACTTATCAACTATTTGATATTGCGGAACTTGTGCTTGAAAAGCCCGAAAGGTTCATAATTCTTGCCAAAAATCTTCCGCTTGAAGACGGCACGGTAAAGCCGCTTTATTGCGCCCAGCCCGCAAACATTCCTTTTGAAGATGAAGAATCTGCCAAAAAGTTTGCCCTCGAATGCCGACTTAACGAAATGTTTGAGCAGGTTGAAGTGGAAGCTGAAGCCCCGAAGGGCAGTTTTCAGGTTGTGAACAGGTGCTCTATTTCAGGAGATTTGCTCGGAGCACCGAATTGGCACAAATACGGCGAATACGTTCGCGAATACCACGCTCAGAAATTTGCAAAGATGCCTTATGAAAAATTTTTGGCATCAGTTGAAACCGTCCGCGACGAGGCATTAGTTGCGCAGTGGCTTGAGCAGATGAAAAAACGCTTGGTTTACAAGCTGAAAGACTCGGAAACTACTTTTGAAACCCGCGAAGCCGCGATGAATTACATCGCCGAACAAAAATCGGGAGAGCTTGTGAAGAGCTATGAGCAAGTCAGAATGCATGGTTCCGACATTGCAAAGCTTCCGTTCGGCTCGCGCATACGCCGCAATCTTGAAGCCGCTTGGTCCAAGCAAAAGCACTTCCCTATTGTCACGGCAAACAATTTGCGCGGAAGACTTCGCAGGGGCGGTTTTACGATTTACAAGCGCGGCTCAAAGGGCTTTGCTTTTGTCTGCGCAGTAAAGCGCAAGTTCCTTCTCGTCGGCGACAGCTTGTCCGACACTCCCCAGAAAATTTACGATTTTCTGATGGAAAACCAAGGCGTCAAAGCTTCCGCCCTGCCCTATTTATATTTGGGTTTGCAGGCGCCGCAGGATGTTTCAAAAGCCGCTACATTGGCTGAAGAACATAAAAAAGAAGCGGAAGGTGGCGCAGTTTCCGACCCTGTTTCGATAGTTGAAAACGCCGAAATAAGCGCGGAAGATTTTGCGAAAATCAAGGAAGTTTCAAACGACCTTCTCTGGCTCATTTCCGAAGGCTATGTTGTCGAATACGCCGACGGTGCTTTGCAGGCAAATCCGCGCCTTCCAAGACCCAAGGACAAGGGCGCAAAAACGATAGCTTCCGATGCCGAATCAATAGTTTTGGGCGTTGAAGACGAACCGATAGTTTCCCCCAAAGTTGCGGAAGAAACGGAAGAATGCGATGCGCATGAAGAATCTTCCGATAATTCCGAAGAGGAAAACAAATCAGAATAACCGCAAGGGTGAAAACAATTTTTTGAGGGCGCATTTTTATGCGCTCTTTTTTTTGCAGGTTGTTAGGGCAAATTGGCGTTTTTTAATATGCGGTTTTTGAAAAAATTTCACTCAATCGGCATAGTTTTCCCGAAATTATGCCATTAAATTTTGCGGCATTAAAATCTCTTTTTCATTACAATTTTTTTTGAGCATTATCGGAAAATATACGCAAAATTCATTTACGTTTTTTAGAGTTAAACAGTGTGTAGGCATTAAACATATTCGCGGAAAAATCTTAAATTCGAGAAAACATCAAACCCAAACTGCTATTATTTGATATGAGAAGTTTTCGCTTATTCCCGCCCTATTTTGTTTATTAGAGCGGCAGAAATATTCAGTATATGGCAAGCCGTTGTTTAAGATATTTGAATATTTTATGAAAGAATTTGTTCTGCGCTTCTTTTGCACAAAAAACACTTTATCCAAATTTTGCATATTTGCAAAAGGTGAAATCTTTGTTTATTGCTTGAAAGACATTGGAAAAAAATCTTTTAAGACTAAATTACCTATGAAGAGCGCAGTGAAATTTCATAAAGCTAATCAGTTTATTTTGTCGATAATTGGGTTTGCTCTTAATTTTATTTCTTTTACGAAATGTTGAATTTTTGTTTTCATAAAATGTTCCACGTGGAACATTGATTTTTTTGTTTATTCTTTTTTTTGGGAAAATAAATTTTCCCACCTTCCCCTGCCCTATTTAAAATTTAATAAAAAACAAGAAGCTGACTTTTGTACGGCGTCTTCTTCTTTTTTTTGAGTGCTGTTTAAAAACAGAGAAAAATTTGAATTTTTACAAATTTTAAAGCTTTATTTTTGAAAAACCGACAAAAATGCCTCTTTATTCTATTGAAATTTGAAATGCGACGATTTTCCCGCGGAAAATTTTTTAATAAAATCTCAAACGAATGAGATTTTGCACTTTTTCTAAAAAAAACGTAAAAATTTCTTTCAGCTCTGTTTGCGTTTTGAAAATGAGCAAATCTTTTTTATGTATGCTCCATTTTTTAAGTCTGATGTTCTACGGAATAAATGGCGGGTTTTGAAATATTTGTATTTTAAAGAAGAACCTCGCTTTTTCATAAAAATGTTCCACGTGGAACATTAAAGTTCTTCTGCAAAAAAAATGCACAATTTAGGCTTGAAAGTAAGGCAATCTGTGTAAACATAAAAAAATGCTAAAATTGGGAGAAAACGAACCTTACGGCGTGATTGTTTGCGGCGCGGGACATGCAGGGGTCGAAGCGGCATTGGCTTCGGCTCGAATGGGTGTTCCGACGCTTTTGCTTACGGGCAATTTGGACACAATCGCGCAAATGAGCTGCAATCCCGCAATCGGAGGGCTTGCAAAGGGGCATATCGTGCGGGAAATTGACGCTCTCGGCGGAGAAATGGCAATAAATGCCGACGCTTCGGGCATACAGTTCAGGGTTTTGAACGCGTCAAAAGGGCCCGCAGTCCAGGCTCCCCGCGCCCAGTGCGACAAAAAAGCCTATCAGTTCAGAATGAAGAACATTCTCGAACGCCAGCAGAATTTGGATATTTTCCAGGCGGAAGTTGTGTCTGTCATTGCCGAAAATGGAAAAATAAGGGGTGTTGGCACAAATTTGGGCGTAAATTTCTATTCTGAAACGCTGATTTTGACCACAGGCACCTTTTTGAGGGGGCTTTTGCATGTCGGGCATAATACGACGGAAGGCGGCAGAATGGGGGACTTTGCCGCAAACAAGCTTTCAGGAAGCCTCATTTCTTGCGGCATAGAGCTTGGCAGGCTTAAAACGGGAACTCCCGCGCGCGTTTTGGCGTCTTCAATCGATTTTTCAAAGTGCGCAATGCAGGCGGGCGATGAAAATCCGACGCTTTTCGCCTTTTATGACACTCGCGAGGGCGGAATGTTCCACGTGGAACATGAAAGATGGGCGAATTTTGATGGGTTTGCAAAAAACCAGATGGCGTGCTATGAAACCTACACAAACGCCGATACTGCCGCCGTTATAAAAGCCAACTTGAAAAAATCGGCAATGTACGGCGGCAAAATAGAGGGAGTGGGCCCGCGTTATTGCCCGAGCATTGAAGACAAGGTCGTGCGCTTTGCCGACAAGGAAGGGCACAGGCTTTTTCTCGAACCCGAGGGCAGGTTTACCGATGAATGGTACATAAACGGGCTTTCAACTTCAATGCCGCTCGACGTCCAAATGCAAATTTTAAAGACAATTCCCGGTCTTGAAAATGTCCGCATAACGCGCCCTGCTTACGCGGTCGAGTACGACTATGCGCCGCCTACGCAGCTTAAAGCTACTCTCGAGTCTAAAATCGTTGACGGATTGTTTTGTGCGGGGCAGATAAACGGCACAAGCGGTTATGAAGAAGCGGCGGGGCAGGGGCTTGTTGCAGGAATAAACGCCGCAAGCAAGGTTTTGGGTAAAGACCCTCTGATATTGCGCAGGCACGAAAGCTACATCGGCGTATTGATAGACGATTTGGTTACAAAAGGAACTTTCGAGCCTTACAGAATGTTCACAAGCCGCGCCGAATACCGCCTGCTTTTAAACCACACGAGCGCGGAAATCAGGCTTTATCCGCATGCAAAAAAATACGGCTTGATTGGCGATGCCCGCGCAAAGAACATCGAAAAGAAAATTGAAAATGTTGCCCGCTGGTGTTCGCTTTTGGAAAATTCAAAGGACGGCATGGCGTTAAAGCGCGAGGGCGAAGCATATTCAAAAAATCTCCCTTCGGACTTTCAAACGCTTTCTTCGGAAACCCGCGCAGAGATTTTGTACAGGGTCATTTACAAGGGGTATTTGGATAGAGAATTAAAGCAGATTGCCCGCATGGACAAGCTTGAAACCCTCAAAATTCCCGAAAATACCGACTATTCCAAGCTGAAAGGGCTCCGCACCGAAGCGGCGCAAAAGCTTGCCAAATTCCGCCCGCTGACGGTTGGGCAGGCATCGCGCATATCCGGAGTTTCGCCCGCTGACGTCAATGTAATCGTAATTTCAGCTTGCGGAAGGTAATTTGCGCAAAACCGTAAAATTTTTAAATCCCGATGCTTGTCGGGATTTTTTTATTATTTTATGATATTTTACATTCTAAGCGAAAACATGGCTTTGAATTTACGCAAAGAAATACATTGGAATATTTAAAATAACCGCTTGCAGGGGCATTATGCAAACTTTGCTCTTTGTGCAAATTTTGCGTTTGACGAAAAAGGGCCGATATTAAAGACTGTGAGAATGTCAAACAAACCAGTCATTGCGCTTTCAACAAGCTATTTCCGCCAAGATTATTCCGACGGATACGAGATGCTTTGCAAGTGCGCGGAGCTTGGCTTTGAATATGTGGAGCTTGGGCATAACACCACGGTTAATTTGGTTCAAGGCATTTTGAAGGCGGTAAAAGAGGGCGTTGTAAAAGTTTCTTCCCTTCACAATTTCTGCCCTGTGCCGCCGTTTGCGAGGCCGCCTGCCCCCAATTTGTATTCGCCCGCCACTTCTTCAAAAATAGAAACTTCGCAGTGGCGCAGGCATACTTTGAATACGCTTTCGCTTGCGAAAGAAACGGGGGCTTCACGCGTTGTGATGCACTCAGGCGCGCTTGCGTACTTCTTTTTAAATCCCAAATTTTCGCTTATGGAAAGCTGGGATAGGGTGCAAAACGCAAGACTTTCATTGGAAGATTTGAAAGGGGAATTTTCGGGCGGAGAGCTGTCGGAAGGCGAAAAAAATTCGCGCATAAAATCCCTTGAAGAAAATTTAAAACTTTTGCAGTCCGCCTACCAAAAGAATCTCTCTAAATTTATTTCAAAATCAGAAAAGAAAGCGGTTAAGTTTCACAAGCGCATTTTTGAAAATTTAAAAGGCATAGACGGAGATTTTTCCAATGCCGGAATTTTGCTTGGTGTCGAAAACCGCGACGGTTATATTGAATTGCCTTTTGACACGATGTTTGCGGATTTCACACAGTCTCTTGCAAAGGAACTGACGAATGTACGCCCCTGGATAGACATAGGGCATGTAAAGGTCAAGTCGCTTAGGGGAGTTATTGACTTTGAAAGCTTTGTGGAAGAGGCAAGCCCAAATGTTTGCGCATGGCATTTGCACGACTGCAACTTGTCATGCCACGACCACCGCGCCATTGGCGACGGAGACATAGATTTTAATTTCGTAAAAAAATTCTTTAAGCCTGAAAGCCAGATTTTCACGCTCGAGCTCAACTATCGCGTAAAGGAGGAAGACGTGGTTTCTTCGCGCAAAAAAGTGGAGGATATGTTTTGAAAAAGTTAAGGGAAGTGCAAGTTTGCAATATGAGCGAAATCGCAGGCTTTAAGCCGAGCCGAGTAGTTAGGCTTGTCCGAATTTTGGACGAGCGAATGCCCGAAAATTTGCGCGCGCCCGAAGGCTCGCTTTCGATTGCGGTAATGGACGACGAAGCTCTTGCGAAAATCCATGCGGATTTTTTGAACGACCCGTCGAAAACCGATGTCATTACTTTTGAAGGCGGAGGGGAAGAGGGCTTTGCGGGCGAAATTTGCGTAAGCGCGGAGCGCGCCCTGGAAAAGGCGTCGGAATTTAACAATACGCCTGACGCCGAGCTTTGCCTTTACATTGCGCACGGAATGCTGCATTTGGCGGGCGTTGACGACATCGCGCCCGAAGACGCCTTAAAAATGCGCGCGGCGGAGGCGGTTGCCGCAAAAATCATAAAAGAGGCATTTCGCGCCCCTGTTTTCACTTTTAACAAATAGGGTGGCTGAAAGCATTACAGGCATTGTCTTGGACAAGTCCCTAAGGGGCGAGAGCGGGATATTGTTTAAAATATTTTCCGAAGAAGAGGGCTTGCGCGTTCTCTACAAGAGGGCGGGGCAGAAGAAGACTTCGCATCTTCCAGATTTGTTTGACGAAATTTGCGCCGAATGCGAAAAGTCGAAAACTGGCGATATGCTTTTTTTGAAAGACTTTGAGCTGTTGAAATCGCATTCTGAAATTGCGAATAATTATGATAGTTTTAAAACCGCCTGCGAAATTTCCAAATGCGCGCTTAAAAACGCCGCCTATCTTGAAGAGTTTTCAAAGTTCCACAAAATCCTTGCCGCGTCTTTCGATGCGATAAATTCAGGGGCGGACGCGCAGTGCGTCTTTATAAAATATCTGTATGTTTTTATGCGCAGCGAAGGCTATCCGATAAAGGAAGATTTTGCGGCAAGCCTGACTCTTGGCGAATTTGAAACGCTTAAAGAAATACTTTCAACTCCCGCCTTGCAGTTAAAAAGCAAAGACGCCGAGCCTGTTCTGAAAAAAATGCAAAACTGGATAAAATCGAATACCTCCGTCATCTTGGATTAAATTTGCGCCAAGCGGCAACTTTTGTAAAAAAATAAAAATTTTTTATTTCACACGGGAGATTTTTCCTAAAAACGCGAAATATGTTGTGGACCACATATTTTATGAATACAGAAGTAAATTTTTCCATTCAAGAAGAGCAAGTCGCAATTCCAAATTATTTGCGTTTTAACAAAAAAGTAGCATGGGTTGCTTTTGCAACGTCAGTATTGTTTTGCAACGATTCTTTTTCAAGTACGGTAGATGAAGGAAACATAATTGCGTACATAATTTGTTTGATTGCTTTGGTTGCAAACTTTCATTTCATTTTTTCGATAGTTGCAGAGCAGGCATATTCGTATAAAGAAAAGGGAACGTATGATTGGCGTCCGCTTGGCATAATTGTCGGGGCAACCCTTTTATCTTTTTTGTGGGATCCATTTGAGTTATTATCATTTTGTGCTGTATTCTTTCCCGAGAGAATTACGGCGGAAGAGACATCAAAATCCACGCTGTCTTTCGTAAAAAAAGCGTCGTGGATATCAACCATTAGTTTTTTTGTGCTTATCGTCATATTCGGCTTCGATTCAAAAGAATTTACTTACGATGAGTATTACGAAGAGATAAATAATACTGTTTTAGCGAACAAACAGCGCATATATGAAAATGTTCATCATCCGTTTGGTAGTTGCAATTCTGCGCAAGTTAAAAATTTAAACATTGAATTGGATGGAAACATTCCTAAAAGTATTAGCTATGAAGTCGAACTATTTTGGAAGACTTTGGTAACGTCGAACGGATATACAAGGATTTCCATAAAAGAAGTTTATAATTATAATACAAAGCAGTATGAAACGGCAAGGTGCGAAGTTGTTAAAACAAACGGACAGTTGTCGGGAGATTTTTGGTGGGATGTAGGCTGGGGTATAGGCACTATGCTGATTTTATAAATAAAATTTTAACGCAGGAAAGAGGTTTTTATGTTTTATCCAATTTTAATGGCAGATGGAGGCTTTTCAACTATTTCTGAATTGCCTTTGATTGGTATTGTTGTGATATTATATTTTATTAGTGTAATTGTTTTCTTGCCTTGTATTGCTTTTAAGTATCTTCTTGATTTTATATTTTGGATGATTTTCGAAGCTCTTTTGTGTGTCGGAAAAATATCGAAAGATGAGTCCGAGAGAAAATTAACTAAATATTTAAATTTTTTCAGCCTCGAAAAAATTTTATACTGTTTTTTCCCTATTTTTATTGTGTCCTCTATTTTATTTTCGATTTTACGTGGCGAAGAAACACCTTTTGGAATGTCTCAAGTTGACATCGAAATTCTCGTTATAATGCTTACATTTTGTTATGTGGTTCCGTTTTTTGGAAAGAGATTTGTTAAAGAGAAAAAGACAAGAACTTTATGTGTGGGAATTTATTGCGGTTTTTCGGCCTTGATTATATGTAGTCTTTTGTTAAGTTCATTGTAAGAATTAACAAAAAACTAACAATTCGCTAATAAAATAAAAACAAAATCGTTTCATTATGACTTCATAACAAAATGAAATCTAATGAAAAAAACTTTGAATGAAAAAATAAGGACGACAATTTCCAAAGTCGTAGGCATTTTTATTATATTTGCGGTTCTCTTTTGCGAGACAAAGTGGGAATTAAATCCGATACTTGAAGAATCGCTTATGCTCTTTGCATGCGTGATGGCTACAATCGGCGCATTCGGCAGAATTTGGTGCTCGCTTTATATTGCAGGACACAAAGACAGAAAGCTAATCACCGAGGGGCCTTACAGCTTGTGCAGAAATCCGCTCTACTTTTTCAGTTTTGTGGGAGCGGTCGGCACTTGTTTCGGCACGGAGACATTTTCGATTCCGATGCTTGCCGCCGTTGCTTTCATCTTGTATTATCCCTCGACGGTCAAGGGCGAAGAAGCGCGCTTAAAAGAGCTTTTCGGCAAGGAATTTGACGATTATTGTAAAACAACGCCGCGCTTTATTCCCAATTTTTTCCGAAAGCCAAGCCAGCCTGATTTTATGGAAGTAATGCCCAAAAAGTTTACAAAAAGTTTTTTGGACGCCGTTTGGTTTGTTTGGATTATCGGGTTTTTTGAGCTTGCCGAAGGTTTGAGGGAAGCGGGCGTCATACCGACCCTTTTCAAGCTCTATTAAGCGTTTTGAAAAGATGAATTTTCTTTCAAGCGTATTTTTTTTTGAATTTACAATGTTCGATATAGTTTTGCCTTCGCGCGGCAGTACTGCGTATTTTGGCAAATTTGCGGTCGCCTTGTTTTTGCGCAAGGCGGCTTTCTTTTGCTTGCATTTGGTTTCTCGGGCATTTTCAGGAATGACGGAGGCGGAATTGAAAAAGCCCGTTGACATCTATTTTGCGGTTAAAAACGGGGATTTAACACGCTTATTTGGCACAAAAAAAGCGGCGGAAAAAACATATCCGCCGCTTTTCGCAAACAATCCGTTTTAATACCTGTAAATGTCCGATTTATACGGGCCTTCGACTTTTACGCCGATGTAGTCCGCCTGCTCCTGTGTCAGGGTTGTAAGGTGCGCTCCGATGCGTTCCAAGTGCAGTCTTGCGACTTCTTCGTCCAATTTCTTGGGCAGGGTATAGACTTTGTTTTCGTACTTGCCGCGGTTTTCCCAAAGGTCTATTTGCGCAAGCGTTTGGTTTGTGAAAGAATTGCTCATCACAAACGACGGGTGCCCCGTCGCACAGCCCAAGTTAACGAGCCTGCCTTCCGCCAAGAGGTAGATTGAATTGCCGCCAGGGAATGTGTATTTGTCAACCTGGGGTTTGATGTTTGTGCGCTTTATGTTCGGGAATTTTTCAAGCTTGCTTACTTCGATTTCATTGTCGAAATGCCCTATGTTGCAGACGATAGCCTGGTCGCGCATCTTTTGCATGTGCTCGATTGTGATAATCTTGCAGTTGCCGGTTGTTGTTACATAGATGTCCGCCAATCCCAATGTTTCTTCAATCGTCACCACGCGGTAGCCTTCCATTGCCGCCTGCAATGCGCAAATCGGGTCTATTTCCGTGACCAAAATTGTTGCGCCAAGCCCTTTTAATGCCTGAACACAGCCTTTGCCGACATCGCCGTAGCCGCAAACTACCGCCACTTTGCCCGCAATCATTACGTCTGTTGCGCGCTTTATGCCGTCAACCAGCGATTCTCTGCAACCGTACAAATTGTCGAATTTGCTCTTTGTTACGGAGTCGTTTACATTGATTGCGGGGAAGAGCAGTTCGCCCCTTTCAAAACGCTGGTAGAGGCGGTGTACGCCTGTCGTTGTTTCTTCTGAAACACCCTTGACTTCCGCAACGACTTTGTGCCAATGGCTTGGGTCTTCCTTGTTAACTTTTTTAAGAAGAGCCTTTATGACTTCTTCTTCATGGCTTGAGCTTTCAGTGTTTACCCAATCCGAGCCGTTTTCAAGCTCGTAGCCTTTGTGGATTAGCAAAGTCGCGTCTCCGCCGTCGTCAACTATTAACTGCGGGCCCTTGCCGTCGTTCCAAGTCAGAGCCTTGTAGGTGCATTCCCAGTAGTCTTCAAGGCTTTCGCCTTTCCATGCAAATACGGGAGTGCCGCCTTTTGCGATTGCCGCCGCCGCGTGGTCTTGCGTTGAAAAGATGTTGCAGCTTGCCCAGCGCACGTCCGCGCCGAGAGCTTTCAATGTTTCAATCAAGACGGCGGTTTGGATTGTCATGTGCAGGCTGCCGCTTATTCTGACGCCTTTAAGCGGTTTTTTGTCCGCGTATTTTTTGCGCACCGCCATGAGCCCCGGCATTTCGTGCTCTGCGATGTCAAGTTCTTTTCTTCCGAAATCCGCCAAAGAGATGTCGGCTATTTTGTAGTCTGAAAATTCGCTCATTATTTTGCTGATTTTACGGCTTTTTTCAGGTCTTGCACCTTGTCGGTTTTTTCCCATGGCAAGACGGCTTTTGTGAAGTGTCCGTAGTTTGTGGTCTTTCTATAAATCGGGGCGAGAAGTCCGAGCTGTTTTATGATGTCAGCAGGCTTGAACGAGAACACTTTTTTTACTGCCTTAATCAGGGCGTCTTCGGAAACTTTGCCCGTGCCGAAAGTGTCGATTGCGATGCTCAAAGGATGTGGATAGCCAATTGCGTAGGCGACTTGAAGCTCGCAGCGTTCCGCCAAGCCTGCGGCAACGATGTTCTTTGCAACCCACCTGCACATGTACGCCGCCGAGCGGTCGACCTTTGAGGGGTCTTTGCCCGAGAACGCGCCGCCGCCGTGGCGCCCGTAGCCGCCGTAGGTGTCGACAATGATTTTTCTGCCGGTAAGGCCTGAGTCGCCCTGCGGGCCGCCAACAACGAATTTGCCCGTCGGGTTAATCAAAAACTGCGTTTTGGAGTCGATAAGCTCTTTGGGCAGAACCTTCTTTATGATTTTTTCAACCATGTAATGCTCGATTTCGTCATGCTCGACGTCCGCGGAGTGCTGGGTTGAAATTACGACGTTTTCAATGCGCGCGGGCTTGCCGTCTTTGTATTCCACGGCAACCTGGCTTTTGCAGTCGGGGCGCAGCCACTTGGGGCCCTTGTTCTTGCGCTGGAAGGCAAGCTCCGTCAAAATTCTGTGCGCGAACATAATTGCGGCGGGCATGTATTCGGGCGTTTCGTTTGTGGCGTAGCCGAACATGATGCCTTGGTCTCCCGCGCCCTGTTCCGCGCCTTGTTTGCCTCTCGCCCTGCGGGCGTCAACGCCTTGCGCGATGTCGGGGGACTGTTTTGTCAAAAGGTTTGTTATAAATACTTTGTCGGCATGAAAAACGTCATCGTCGTTGACGTAGCCGATTTCCCTTATGGCGTTTCGCACGATTTTTTCGTAGTCCAACTTTGCTTTTGTTGTGATTTCGCCCGCGATTACGACGCAGTTGCTCTTTACCAAAGTTTCGCATGCCACGCGGCTTGATTTGTCCTGTTCCAGGCATGCGTCAAGGACGCTGTCGGAAATATAGTCCGCCACTTTGTCGGGATGGCCTTCGCCAACCGATTCCGAAGAGAATACGTAATTTTTCATATTTGTTTTTTAGTGAGTGTTTTTTTTAAATATTGGTTCAATTCAATCGCAAATCACCAAATAGTCAAGCATTCATAAGCGGGGCGGATTTCGGCTATTTTTTGTTTTCGCGCAAGTCCTGCGAGAGGGCTTCCTCAAAAGTAAATCCCGTCAAATTTTTGATTGCGTTTAGAATTTTGAAAAGTGCGGCGGTTGTGATTGCCATGCAGGGCAGTAGAACAACAAGGTATGAAATCCATGTCATTTGCCCGACTTGGCTGTTGAATTCTTCCGCGCTTGCGTTTTCGGTGTAAATCATTGCCGCGAGGAAAAACTGGATAATGCCGCTTGCGAAGAATGACGCCGATATTAGAATTGTCGCGCCTTTTAAGGCGTCGAAGAACTTTGCGGTGTTGTTTCTTTCTTCGAGAGCCGCCGCCACTTTTTTCGTGTCCAACAGGGCGTCGTTATAGATTAAGACTTTCACGAGGGGCTTTTTTGTGTATGCCGATATTAAGACTGCCAGACCAAGTATCGCGGGAATGCCCGCCTCTTTTGCGATAATCCATTCGCGGGAAAGTTCGAAAAGCCCGATTGTGCCTGTTAAAAGCACGTTTAGTATGCCGAAAATCGAAAAAATGTTCCACTTCCCGCGCTTTGCCAAATCGTAAATCCCGTAAATGACGGGCAGGGCTATTGCGATTGCGAAAAAGTAAATCGGTTTTGCGCTTTCTTGGGAGACAATTCCCGCCGCAACGAGCCACTTTTGCGCCTTCATCAAAATGAGCGTCGGCAAAATTACGTTTACGCCCAGATTGAGCCAGATGTTTTCTTTGTTTTTAGGCATTTTATCTGTACAAATTTATAAGCCCCATTAAGCCAAGAATGAGAAGCGGAATAATTGCCCAGATTATACGTTTTGTCATGTAGCGGCGGTTGAAATCTTCGCGGCTTATGTCTATTTCGTTGCGGTAGTCCGAATAAAATTCCTCTTTCCCCTTTAAGATATAGTAGAGGTTTGGAATTAGCGATAATGCCAGCATGGTAAGCAGTATTAAAATCCAGGCGAAAGTTTCTTTTTCTTGCATGATGTTTTTTTGGTAAAAGGCTATTTAGCGCGATAATTTTCAATTTATCAATATTTTATTCAAAAAAAGCGCGGACTTCTTTTGGAAATCCGCGCCAAATTTTTATTGAGTTAAGCTTAAATTAGACGCCCTGGGCAATCATTGCATCTGCGACCTTCTTGAAGCCCGCGATGTTTGCGCCGTTTACCAAGTTGCCGGGTGTGCCGACTTCTTCAGCCGCATTTGCCGCGTTTTGGTGGATTGAGCGCATGATGTTGTGGAGCTTTTCGTCAACTTCTTCGCGGGTCCAGCTCAAGCGGATTGCGTTTTGCGACATTTCCAAGCCCGAGGTTGCAACGCCGCCTGCGTTTGCCGCCTTTGCGGGACCATAGTGTATGCCGGCTTCCACATAGAGCTTGATTGCTTCGTTTGTGGAGGGCATATTCGCGCCTTCGGATACGCACATGCAACCGTTTGCAAGAAGAGCCTTTGCGTCTTCAAGCTCGATTTCGTTCTGGGTTGCGGAGGGCATTGCGATGTCGGCTTTTACCAAGCCCCACGGGCGTTTGCCTTCAACGTACTTGGCATTCTTGAACTGTTTTGCGTATTCGCTTATTCTGCCGCGCTTTACGTTTTTAAGTTCCATTACGAAAGCAAGCTTTTCGGCGTCGATGCCGTCTTCGTCGATGATTGCGCCGTTAGAGTCGGACATTGAAAGAACTTTTGCGCCGTTTTGAATGAGCTTTTCAACCGTGTATTGCGCAACGTTGCCCGAACCCGAAACCAGCACGCGCTTGCCGTCGAGACCGTCTTTCTTTGTGGCGAGCATTTCCTGGCAGAAGTAAACATTGCCGTATCCTGTCGCTTCCGGGCGAATTAGTGAGCCGCCCCAAGCCAAGCCTTTGCCTGTCAAAACGCTGTCGTAAGAATCGACAATTCTCTTGTATTGCCCGAAGAGGAAGCCGATTTCGCGACCGCCCACGCCGATGTCGCCTGCGGGGACGTCAACGTTTTCGCCGATGTGGCGGTAAAGCTCAGTCATGAAGCTGCGGCAGAAAGAGCGCACTTCGTTGTCGCTTTTGCCTTTCGGGTCGAAGTTGGAGCCGCCCTTGCCGCCGCCCATTGGCAAAGTGGTGAGGGAGTTTTTGAAGACCTGTTCAAAGCCGAGGAACTTCAAGATGCCCAAATTTACGGACGGGTGGAAGCGCAAGCCGCCTTTGTAGGGACCTATTGCGCTGTTGAATTGAACGCGGTAGCCCTGGTTTACATGGAGTTCGCCCTTGTCGTCGTACCAGGGAACTTGGAAGAGGATTGTTCTTTCGGGAACAACCATTCTTTCAAGAATTTTGTTTTCTTCGTATTTTTTATCCTTTTCGAGGATAAGGCTCAATGAGGAAAGCACTTCTTCAACTGCTTGAAGGAATTCTTTTTCCCATGGTTGTTTTTTCTGTAAGTCTTCCAAGACTTTTGCTACGTAGCTGTTCATAATTTTTTTATTTGGATTTAAGTTTTTGATAAAATGCAAGATGTACAAAAGCTTTTTTAATAGTCTTTGGATAGTCAAAAAATTTTTTTTGAAAACGCGAAAATTGTTGTCAAAAATTACAAAAATGTAATGTTTTGCTTCAAAAATGTCGCATTTTTCCGAAGTTTAATTTAACGCGGGCTTCATCATAAATCTTGACGCGGCACGGGGGTTATGAAAAAATAAATCGCGCAAAATCGGTAAACTTTTTTAATTTTTATGGAACACAAGGGCTTAATTTACACGCTTTCGGGAATCGCCGTTTTGGCGGTAATGATTGCGCTGATTGCTTTCGGGCTTGATTCGGGAGGCTCGCGCAATTTTGTTTTGGATTCTTTCCCAAGCGGCGCAAACGTATATTTGAACGGGAAGCCTGCGGGCAAGACTCCGCTTCTTCTCGATGCAGATTTTATGAGGCGAAACAAAATTTCAGGATATGAAGAAGCTCCGCTTTTGCGTATTTTCACTCCGAACAAGAACGGCAGTCTTCTGATTTCTTCGGGGACGCCTAAAAATTCCCAAAAGCTTTTGTCTTCAACTTTTACGTTTGCCTTGCCCACAAAGCAGGGCGGAATTCCGCAAGTCTTTGAAAAGTCCACGCCCGACGCTCCGCTTGAAGTCGCGCAAAAGGGCATGGGGGCTTTCATTTACTTTGAAAAAACCGACAAAATGATAGTTGTTTTTGACAGCGGAAAAATGCCGCGCTTGTCTCCCGAGCAAAAGGAGAGGGCGAGCGTGATTTGGTTCGGCTCTGACGTTTCTTTGGGGATAATGTCGGAATACAAGTCGTTTAACAAAAGATAGTTTTTTGTTTTGTAAATCAATGTTTTAAATTTGAAAATAAAAAGCTTGTGAATTGCGTTTTTTGAAGCTAAGTTTCCCATACAACATTAAATAGGGATTTTTATGGGAAGACTGTTTTTGGCATCGCTTTTATTTTTCGTTTATTCCGACATGTTTGCCGCGCGCTCGCAGGAGCCTGTCGTTATTACCACCTGCCGTTCGTTCGGCGCAAGGTGCGACGAGCAAAGCAAAATTGCATTGCAAAACCGCTTTAAGCCTGCCGGAGAGCAGAACTGCGGGGATTGCGACGACATCAACAAGGTTTGCGCGAACGCCGTTTTGTCCTTTGACGGAATAATGCAGGGCGATGACGGCAAAATTGCGCTTGAAGCGTTTTATCCCGACGGCAATAGCTACAAGTATTTTATTTTGTTTAATTTCAGGGAAAATGATTCTTCCGCCGCCGTGGAATATTGGGCGTCGAGTTCTGCGGATTTCAAACGCTCAACCTACGCAATCGCAATTTCCGACGAGGACAAGGCGGGCTATGACGCGATATTTAAATCTGCAGAGATTGCTCCGAGCGTCATTCCCGCAATAATATATTCGCTTGCAAACGACATGTCTTTGACCGACGAACCCCAGCTTGCCCGCAGGCAGTTCGACCTTGCCCTTTTGTCCATTTTGGAGGCTATGGGCGGCGGCATGAAAGGCTATGACAAGGCTTTCGTGAAAAGCGATGCCTGGTTTGACATTTCAAAGCGCATGTCCGCGCTTAAAATTTTGCGCGACTATGTTTTGGACAATCCCAGGCTATTCAACATAAATCCCTCGCTTGACGCGGAGGGCAGAGATTTCGCCTATTACATGAAGAAGTTTTCCGATGAATATGCCGCCCGCACAAGGGAGCAGTTCAGGCTTGAATGCAAGGATTTCAATGAGGCGGAAAGCCCGATTTTGGACGAAGATGCCCTGAAAAAGGCGGAGAGCTTTTCAAAGGCTTTTTCTTGCAAAAAAAATTCGCAAAGCGGGAAAGAGTCGAGATTTAAGTCTTTGCGCCTTAAAAAGCCCAAGTCCCGCAGGCGTTAGAAAAGTGCCAAAATAAACAGCACGAACAAAATCAAAATTCCGAGACAGCAGTTGTTGCAGCTGTTCTGCGGATATGTGTAAACAAAGGGCGGAGTTCGCCCCGCATTTCTTGGATTTTTGCGTCTTGGCGAATGTTCAAAAACGTCGTTTTCGTTCGGGCGAGGCGTGTTTATTTCAACTGCGTCCAATTCCACAATGTCCGGAGTTTTGTCGGACGGCGTTTTTTGAATGTCTCCATTATCCATAATAAAAATATGCTATAACAATAAATTTCTCTTGCAAAGGATTTTCTTATGAAATTCAATGTGCTTGAAATGAAAACTGAACACAAATGGTCATTCTTTAAGGCGGGGGGAATTTATCAAGTTGAGTTTAATTCGGGAGCGGACATTGCCAACATTCGCTTTCTCGACCAAAAGTTGTGGGCGGCTCTGGCTTGTCCAACGCGCGGAGTTCATTTTGACTTTGCCACTTTGGACATGCTCGACACCGATAAGGACGGGCGCATACGCAGTCCCGAAATAATCGAGGCTTGCGAGTGGGCTTGCGCAATGTTGAAAAATCCCGACACCCTCATGGCGGGTTCGGACAATTTGAAAATATCCGACATCAAAGACGACACGGAAGACGGCAAAGTTTTGATTTCAACTGCCAAAGAAGTCTTGAAAAACTTGAAAAAGCCCGACGCAGATTCGATTTCCGTAAAAGATTTTGACGACAAGAGCGCGGTATTTGCAAAAACGCCTTTCAATGCCGACGGGGTTATCACGCTTCTTAGCGCGGAAAGCGAAGACTTGAAAAACACAATATCGTCCGTAATGAAAGTCGCAGGGAGCGTAAAGGACCGCTCGGGAGAAGACGGCATAAACGCGGATTTGATAAACCGATTTTTTGATAAGCTGAATGCCTATTGCGCATGGAAGTCGGAATCGGAACAAAATAAAGATAAAATTTTCTTTTTGGGAGATGACACCGCCGCCGCATTCGACGCCTTTTTTGCCGTCTCTTCAAAGATTGACGACTATTTTACGCGCGCTTCCATTCTCGCCTACGGCAATGCCTCTGCTGATTTGGTAAACGCCACAAGGGAAAATTTCGCCGAAATTTTAAAGGGAGACGTTTCTTCAAATAACGAGCTTTTGGCGGCATTGCCTATTGTGAAAATTGCAAGCCCCGATGAAATTTGTTTTGGCGGCGAAGAAAACCCTGCATGGAAAGCGAAAATAAAATTGTTTAAAACTTCGGTTTTGGAAAAAATGCAAATTCCATCCGATTCGCTTTCCTTTGAAAACTGGAATAAAATCAAGGCGGCGTTTGCTCCATATGCGGCTTGGATTTCATCGAAGTCCGACGGCGGAATTTCCGATTTGGGAGAGGCTGAAATTAAACGACTTTCGGAGCCGTCCCAAAAAGTCGCTCTTTTTGATTTAATCGCAAAAGACGAAGCCTTGAAGTATGCGGTTGACAACATTGAACGTCTTGAAAAGCTTGTGCGTTTAAACCGCGATTTGCTGGAGCTTTTGACAAACTTCGTAAGTTTTAAGTCTTTTTATACCCGCAAGGGCAAGGCGATGTTCCAAGTTGGTGAACTTTTCATCGACCAGCGCGTTTGCGAACTTTGCATAAGGGTTGACGACGCGGGCAGGCATGCCGCTCTTTCGCCGCTTTCTTACACCTATTTGATATATTGCGACTGCAAGCGCAAGGGAGAAGCCCCGTTTACGGTGGTTGCGGCTGTAACTTCGGGCGATTGCGACAATCTTTTGGTTGGCAGAAACGGCATATTCTTTGACCGTGAAGGTAAAGACTGGGACGCAACCATTACGAAAATCGTGCAAAATCCGATAAGCGTGCGTCAGGCATTCTGGTCTCCTTACAAGCGTTTTGCGGCATGGATTGGCGATTTAATTGCAAAGCGGGCGAGCGCGGCAGACGCAAACGCAATGTCTTCCATGACTTCCGCAACCGAAAAAAACGCCGCGCCCAAAAAGCTTGATATCGGTACTCTCGCCGCAATCGGCGTAGCAATCGGCGGCATTACCACCACAATAAGCGCGATTTTGATAGCGTTGGGCGGCATTGGCATGGTTAAACTGCCTCTTTACATAGTCGGGGCGATATTGCTCATTTCTCTGCCGTCAATGGTTCTTGCAAGCTTGAAGCTTAAAAAGCGCAACTTGGGACCGCTTCTCGACGCAAATTCATGGGCTGTAAACACCCGCGCGAAAATGAATTTGGTTCTTGGTGCGACTCTCACTTCAAGCGCGCATTTGCCAAAAGGTTCGCGCAAGTGCTTGAAAGATCCGTTTGCCCAAAAGCGAAATTATGCGTTGCCGATTATCTTCATACTGATTTTGGCATCTTCAATCGTCGGGGCATGCTTGCAGGCGGGAGTGATTAAAAATCCTTTTGAAAAGCCTGCGGAAGAGCAAAAGTCCGAACAGGTTGCGCCTTTGACCGATGCAGGGCAGACTGCCGAAAAGGTAAAATAGGGCGCAGTTTAAATTTTAAGGCACAAAAAAACCTGCAAATTTTTCATTTGCAGGTTTTTGTTTTATTTAAACTTTTATTAGGCAAGTTTTACCGCGGAGTTTACCAAAGCGGCAAATGAATCCGCCTTGAGAGCCGCGCCGCCAATCAAACCGCCGTCAATGTCCTTTTGAGCCAGCAATTCATCTGCATTTTCGGGCTTCATTGAACCGCCGTAGAGAATTTGGATTTTTTCCGCGACGTTTTCGCCGAACATTCCCGCCAAAACCTTGCGGATTTCTGCGTGAACTTCCTGCGCCATTGCGGGAGTTGCGGTTTTGCCTGTGCCGATTGCCCAAACGGGTTCGTAGGCGATAACAACCTTCAAGGCTTCTTCCGCTGTCAAGCCGTCAAGACCGCCCTTTGTCTGGGTCGAAACAACTTCGATGGTTTTGTTGGCTTCGCGTTCTTCCAATGTTTCGCCGACGCACAAAATCGGCTTTAAGGAAGATGCAACTGCGGCTTTTACCTTCTTGTTTATGAGGCAGTCGCATTCCTTGAAATACTGGCGGCGTTCGCTGTGTCCCAAGATGACGTATGCGCAGTGCAGTTCGCGCAACATTGCGGCCGAGATTTCGCCAGTGAACGCGCCGCTTTTTTCAAAGTGCATGTTTTGCGCGCCGAGCTTTACGTTCGAGCCTTCGATGATTTTTTCGACTGTTTCCAAAGAGGTGAATGTCGGGCAAATAGCAATGTCAACATTGCTTACGTTGCCGACTGCTTCCACGACGCCCTGCGCGAGTGCTGCCGCTTCGGAAGAAGTCTTGTTCATTTTCCAGTTGCCTGCGATAAAATATCTGCGTGACATTTTTAAACTTTCTTTTTTCGGGTTAAATTATTTGTCGTTTAGGGAAACAACGCCGGGCAATTCTTTGCCTTCCAAGAATTCCAAGCTTGCGCCGCCGCCCGTTGAAACGTGGGACATTTTCGGCGCGAGTCCGCTCTTGTTCACCGCCGCAACGCTGTCGCCGCCGCCGATAATCGAGATGCCGCCGTTTGCTTTGACTTCTGCAACGGCTTCGCAAACGCCGAAAGTGCCCTTGCTGAATTTTTCCATTTCAAAGCAGCCCATCGGTCCGTTCCACACTACTGTTTTCGCGCTCTTGATTGCGTCGGCGTAAAGCTCTACGGTTTTGGGGCCGATGTCCAAGCCCATCCAGCCGTCGGGGATTTCCGTTACGATTTGAGTATTGGCTTCGGGGTCGAACTTGTCGGCTGCGATGTTGTCAACGGGCAACAGGAATTTTACTCCGAGAGACTTCGCCTTTTCCATCATGTCCTTTGCGTATTGGATTTGGTCTTCTTCGCAAAGGGAGTTGCCGATTTTCTTGCCGAGAGCCTTCAAGAAAGTGTAAGCCATGCCGCCGCCGATTATGAGGGTGTCAACCTTTGTGAGGAGATTGTTGACCACAGCAAGCTTATCGGAAACTTTCGCGCCGCCCAAGATTGCGACGAACGGGCGAACGGGATTTTCAACAGCGCTGCCCAAATATTCGATTTCCTTTTCCATCAAAAAGCCCGCAACGGAAGTGTCGATATACTTTGTGATGACTGCCGTTGACGCGTGCGCGCGGTGGGCTGTTCCGAAAGCGTCGTTGCAGAAAATGTCGCCGTAGGAAGCGAGCTTCTTTGCAAGCTCTTTTTGCTGTTCTTTAAGAGCGGCTTTGCGGGCTTTGAATTCTTCGTCGCTTTCGCCTTCTTTTTGCTTGCACTTTGCCTGCTCTTCCTTGTGGTAGCGTGTGTTTTCAAGCATAACGATGTCGCCCGCTTTCATTGCGGCAACTTCCGCGTCGGCGTTTGCGCAGTCAGCGACAAATACCACGGGTTTCCCCAAAAGTTTTGAAAGATAGTCGGCGACTATTTTCATTGTGGTGTCGGAAGTGATGCCTTTTTCGTCGGGGCGACCCATGTGGCTCATCAAAATGAGGCTTCCGCCCTGTTCCAACACATACTTGATAGAAGGCAGAGCGCCTTTAATGCGGGTGTCGTCTTTAATGACGCCTTCTTTTACGGGCACGTTGAAGTCAACGCGCATAATGACTTTTTTGCCTTTCAAGTCTATATCACGAAGTGTTTTCTTATTCATTGTATTTTATTTTAAGACTTTTGGTTGTTATGAAAATATCCCATTTATATTGAACTCTTTGTAATTCTTTGCAACTTTTTTCTTAAAGTTTTATTTTCGCGGTTTCCCCGTTTTTCAGCGTCTTTTTAATGAGTTTTTTATCCGAATTGTTTTTGATTTGCAATTCGAGTTTGTCGGCAGATATGCGTTTTATCTCAATGTCGAAATTTTTACCAAAGGCCTTTATGTTTGAGAGAATTACATTTTGCCAAGTTGAAGGAATTGAGGGTTTTATTTCAAAGCTTTTAAAGCCAATAGGGCGTATCCCGAAAATCCCTTCGGTTATAATCCTACAAAACAATGCACTTTCTGCGGCAAGATGAGCTTTTCCACCTTCGGGAAAGGCCTCTATTGCGTAAGGGACTCTTTTGCCTAAGAGTCTCTCATTGATATAAAGTTGCAACGTTTCCCACGCTTTATCCGGCTCGTTTGATGCAAAGATTCCACGCAAGGCATAGAGATAGGTTCTATCCCAAAAATCTCTTACACCTGTTTGGACTTTTAAACCTTCTTTGCTGAGAAGTTTTGGACTTGTTAAGGCTGAAATTGTACCGTCTTTTTTATCTGAAATCCCCATGCAAAGCGGTATGCAAATCCATGAACGCAGAATATTGTTGCCGTCGTAATACTTGTAAGTATCAAAACCTTCAACTTCTCCCTCGAAATATTTGCGGATATTTTTATGCAGAGTTTTTGCTTGGCTTAGATAGTTTTGGGAGGCGGAGTTGTCGCCGAGTTCGGATTTTAGGGAAGCCGCGGAAATCAGGGCGTCGTAATAGAGGCTTGATGTGCACAAGTTTGCTTCCCCTGCGGGAAAGCGCAGTTCAAGCTCGTCGCAGTCGCTTTTTACAACGCCGTCTTCGTTCAAATTTCGTTTGCAGTATTCCAAACACCAATCTATTAACGGAATTAACTCTTGGGCTGTTTTTTTATCTCCGTTTGCCAATGCGTAGCGAGCCGCTCCGTATGCGACCATTGCTGCGTCGCCCCTGTCGCCCTTGCCGTTCCACGTCACTCTTCCTTCGGCTGTGATGGCAGATGGTATCATTTTAAAGTCGTCTCTTAAAAATCTTGACCAATGCTTAAACATATTTTGAGCAGATAGGTTTGAATTTTTTTCGCCCAAAAAAGGGAAAAATGGATTTGCGTATTCTGCTTGGTCGTTTGCCCAGAATCCTGCATAGTAGCGTTCTCCGGCGGGAGAGTGAATCAAGCCTCCGTTTGTGTCGAATACGCTTTCTGTTGCACGAATTTTGGCAAAATTAAACATCGTATTTAGCTTGTCGTTTGGCGAGTTTAAGACTAAGGAATTTTGGGCTTTTTTAATGAAGTCTTTACGCTTGGCGAGTTCTTGGGCTGGATTGAGATTAATAAAGTTATCGTTAATGCTTGCTTGAATTTCTAAGGCGAAAGTATGCTTTTGTTTCGGAGCTAAAATTAGTCCGCCGGAGTTTACGCCTTTTATGCGGAGTTTATATTGCCCATATTCGCACAACGAACGATTTGGCGTATAACAAACATTGATTTCTGGAATCTCTAAATTTGCAGGTTTTTCACCAAGATTTTCAATTTCTACAATTTGAAAAATTGCAGGATAGACAGTGCTTGGGTAGATTTTTCTTATGATTTTAAAGTGTGATTTTTTATTAAATTCTTCTTCGATATTTAAAATGCCATCAAAGGAAATTTTTTTAACTTTACCGATGAGTTTCTCCGGTGTTTGACGTACATTATTTATGCCGCCGGTTAAAAATAAATAGAGTGGATTTATTAAATCTATATCCCGAAAAAATGTAGTTTCCATACATAGAGGTTTCATTCTGAACTTCGGGAAGAAGGCACGCATTGTAAGATGAAGTGTGCCATTATGATTTACTCCATAGGCAACTACAAACGATGTGCCAAGCCCTGCCATTTCGACATTGTCTTTGTGCGAAATATTTTCTTGTGGAACAAATGCAATCCCTGAGTTTTCTATAGTCCACAATTCTTGACTAAACCCCAAATTTGCAAATAACCCCGCCAATAAAAATAATATAATCCTTTTCATAAATTGTTTTTATGAATATAAAAAAAATTATCTTTGTGGCAATCAATATTTCGGCGTAATATACAAAAAGAGCGCACCAAAACGATGCGCCCTTTTTAAAATCAACTAATAGCCGATTACTTCGCGATAACGCGAGCCATTTCCAAAACCTTGTTGGAATAGCCCCATTCGTTGTCGTACCAGGAAACAACCTTGACGAATGTCGGGTCGAGCTGGATACCTGCTTTTGCGTCGAAGATGGAAGTCTTCGGGCAGTTGCGGAAGTCTGTTGAAACAACGGCTTCGTCGGTGTAGCCCAAGATGCCTTTGAGTTCGCCTTCTGAAGCTTCTTTCATTGCCGCGCAGATTTCTTCGTATGTGCAGCCCTTTTCGAGTTCAACCGTGAGGTCAACAACCGAAACGTCGGAAGTGGGAACGCGCATTGACATGCCTGTCAATTTGCCGTTGAGTTCGGGAAGAACTTTGCCAACAGCCTTTGCCGCACCGGTGGAAGACGGAATGATGTTTTCCAAGATGCCGCGACCGCCGCGCCAGTCTTTCTTTGAAGGACCGTCAACAGTCTTCTGTGTTGCTGTTGCAGCGTGTACTGTTGTCATCAAACCGCGCTTGATGCCGAACTTTTCGTTCAAAACCTTGGAAATCGGAGCCAAGCAGTTTGTCGTGCAGGAAGCATTGGAAATGATGTCCTGACCTGCGTATGTTGTGTGGTTTACGCCGTAAACGAACATCGGAGTTGCGTCCTTGGAAGGAGCAGACATGATGACTTTCTTTGCGCCTGCCTGAATGTGTTTGCGGGCTTTTGCGTCTTCGAGGAACAAGCCTGTCGATTCAACGACAACGTCTGCACCGACTTCGTTCCACTTCAAGTTTGCGGGATCCATTTCAGCTGTGAGGCGGATCTTGTTGCCGTTAACAATCAAGAAGCTGCCTTCAACTTTGATGTCGCCCTGGAACTGACCGTGTACAGAGTCGTACTTGAGCATGTATGCCAAGTATTCAGGGTCGAGAAGGTCGTTGATGCCAACGATCTGGATGTCATTTGCGAAGTTTTCCACAGCTGCGCGGAAAACCATGCGGCCGATTCTGCCGAATCCGTTAATGCCAACTTTAATCATTATATTTCCTTATCTTATGGATTGTTTAAAAATTAAGTCTTCAAATATGGACAGCGCGGCAATGCCTGTCAAGACAGTTTTTTGCCGCCGTTTTTTTGGTTTTTACGGTCGGATTTTATTTTCTGCGCGGAGGTTTGCCGTATCTCATCAAAAACGGAACATCGTTTCCGTCGTCCTTGTCCGAGGGGACGTCGAATACATAAAAGGTCAGGTTTTGGGATTTTATGAAGCTTATGTAGCGTTCGTAGGAGAGTTTCGGGTAGTTGCCGAGCGTGTAAAATTTAAGCGGAACTTCTTCGATGTCGTCGCTTTGCGGGAACGACTGCTTTGCCGTTTCAAAAGGCTCGACCCGCAAAAGCTTGTTGCCTATTGCGACGCCGAAAGGCTTTTTTGAAAGATTTACAACGGCAAAGACTCCCGCTCCGAGATTTTTTTGCGATATGTCTATTACCCTGTGCAAAGTGCTTCCGTCCCTTTCTGTAAGGCATATAACTACGTCCTCTTTGTCCGCCCCTATGTTGATGGTCATGACGGGCGTGTAGAGCGAATCCTTGCCGTCCATTGACTTTTTGTAAAAGGTTATGAGAGGCGAATTTGAGAAGAATATGGAGTCGAAACTGCGGGCAGTGCTGGCTTCGATTGGTGCGAATGAGTCGCCAACGCGCACATGGTAGTCTCGTTTTTTGCCGTCCATGGAGAGCAGGCGGTAGCTGAATTTGCTCTCTTTTTGGCTATCCCATTCAAAGGTTGAGGGTACGGACTTCCCGCGCATTGCCTCTTGCGCTTGAACAGATGTTTCAAACAGGGCAATCGCCGCCATCGCGGGTAAAAAAATTCTGAAAAAAAGTTTTAGCATGGATTAAAATTTCTGCTTGTTAAAAATTTAGTTTTTACAGTCAATCAAATTCTATTTGATAAATCAAACTTTTTTTGTCTCGGAGTTTTTATTTTGCTCTTGCATATACCAAAAAAAGTTCATATAAACTCAAATCGAAAAAAAAGAATATCTACCCGTTTGTTTTCTAAATTTTTTAACTTTATTTTACTATGAAACGTTTAAGAAAATCTCGAAATGCGGCAAAAAGAAAGGCTTTTGCCCTTGTGCTTGCGATAGGCGCAATGGCATTTATGGTGCTCTTGACACTGACGCTGTCGGCAATCATAAGCTCCAAACTGCGCATTTTAAACGCGCAAAAGCAGGCGAGGGAAGCGAGGTCGCATGCCGTTTTGGGCATGAGCATTGCCATATCCAATCTTCAGCGCACTGTCGGCAAAGATAATGCAATTACCGTCCAGTCTTCGATTTTTGACCAGGACCCCGAAACCGTCAGGATAGACAATGTAAAAACTCCGTATGTGGTCGGAACGTTCAACGTCAAAAAGGACGCTTCAAATCTCACCGCCAAAGAATTGCAGGACGAACAGCGAGACTTGGTTGACGTAATTAAAAACGGCGGCAATTCTCCGGAAGTTTCCTGGCTTGTTTCGGGTCAGAAGCGTTTGAAAAACCCCATATCGGAATCCCCCGAGGATTTAAGCGACGAGACAATCACGCTTGCGGAATACAGCCTGCTTACGGAATATCCCGCAGAATACGGCGGTAAAATCTCCGCTTCCGACAAAACCGAAAAGGTTGAAGTGAAAGCGGGCAAGGTTCGCTTCGACGCAAATCAGGGTCAGTCGGGCGAAGGTGCTTACGCATGGTGGGTAAGCGACGAAAGCCAGAAGGCGAAGATAAATCTTACCCGCCCCGAAATGTATCTCGACAAGGAAATGCCGAATGTTTCGAGCCTCACAAACCAGGCTCCCGTCGATCCGCGCGTTCCGCAAGTCATAAACACGAGCTTTATTTCCGAACTTTCGGAATTGGGGCTAAGCCCGTTTGCGAGAAATTACAACGAGGAAAATTCGAAGAACATTGCGAAAATTTCCACTCTTGACGAGCTTCCGATTGTTGACGCTTCTTTGACTGAGTGGGCTAAAAACAACAAGGGCGACTATACCGCCGTTTCCGTCGGCTTGCCTGTTGACGTGACGCAGGGCAGATTAAAGGAAGACTTGACCGTTTACCTTTATACGGGCAAGGGATTGAAAGACAACGACCCGATTATCCGCGGCGGCAATACTTCAAGCGACAAGGAATACACGGGTGTTGACTTCGGCTTGCGCTCCTATACCAAGCACTTGCCCACATTCGGCATTTTGAGAAGCTTTGCCACTTATGCTCTCGACAAAACGACTTTTCAGGCGGGCGTAAATCCGCAGGCGCAGGTCATAAATACTCAGAAGTCGGAAAACACGCACGGGGTGTATCCGATTGTCGAGTCCGCCGAATGGATGCTTTTCCCAGCGTACGACATAAATATTTCAAACAGAAACGCGGCTTTTACGTTAAATCCTTCCGCGCTCAGCAGTTTCAGGCTGAATATAAACTACATTATGTATTTGCGCGTTGTTTTGCGCAATCCGTTCAATGTCACCATAAACCAAAGCAATTATATTTTGCGAATCGGAATGCCTATTGCCGCATATCTTTCAGTGGATAAAGCTCGTCCTGAAATGCGCACGCGTTGGATTCGTATCTATTATGATGCGGAAACCGGGGAAAAGCGGGAACAGTATATAAATGTAGTCTTTAAGGCTTCGCGTACCAATACGAATCGTGCTCCGCACTTTGCGGACTTCTTGGAAGACTATATGGATAACAATATGCCAACGATGAACTTCAATTTGCGAAGCATCAAGCTTCTGCCGGGCGAAAGTGTTGAATTGTGCCAGCCGAGAATTGCCGCCGACCAAAACGAATTCAGCCCCGCGAAAGTTCAAAATTTGTCCGCGAGCAAAAATCTTTTGGAACCCGGCAAAATACAGGTTTCCGACGGCTATTCGAGCCAGTGGGCGGCTCTTCCCCAAAAGTGCTTTAAAATATCGACCGATTTGAATTTGACCTTCGATGCTTCAAAATCAAACATTCCCGACAATATTGCGGAGTATACTTTTGACGAAGCAAGCAAATGCTACAAGAAAACTGTCGAAGTAAATGGGGAGCAGAAAGAAGAAATTATCTGCCCGTTTCTTTATGGCAAATTTAAGGATAAAAATCCTAACATTGAAATTTCGGGCGTTGGGGATGCATTCGATGGTTGGCCATTATTTGAATTTACTTGGAACGATTCCGACTTATGTCCTTATCAATTTAAATTGGAGGAATTAAACTCTTCTTCCGCAAAAGGCAGAAGTTATACGAGAAATGCACTTGAGCTTCTCTCTTCAAATAAAAAGCGATTGTGGAAACATGATCTAACCGAATGGGACTTGGCAACAGGTGTTAACCCAAGTAATTATAATAGAAAAAACGGGCGTTATGACAGTCATAATTTTTACCGGCAGAATAATAACCAAATGTATTCATGGGAAGGTGATGGCACAGGTAATAGTTATTTGAATAATCTTAAAAACTATGTGGCGATTATACAAAATACTTCAAAGTTTTTTGATGTTAATCTGTTCTTTGGCGTAGATGGTGGCAATGATATTCCGCTTTTTTACGATAAAAATACGTACGAAGTCCACAAAAACAATAAGTTGGATAACGCGAAAATCATGTTTACCATTCGTTTGCCGAATTGGGATACAATTTTTAACGGCATTTTGTCTTCTTACAACTATCGCGCAACTCAGCTTATAGATAGCGACTATCTCAATGACCAGCATGTAATTCGCCGCTCTTGTACGAACGCCACAGTCGGAATGATGGATTGTGGTTCGGCTTCCCGCTTTGCGAGTAGCTTCTTCGGTGAGAAGTCGATTGTTGATCACAGGACATGTTCGGGCTACCATACATGGTCCAACACGAGATATCCCATTGACGGCATGAAAGCCTCTATTTCTTCTCAAAGAGAAAATTTCAGTAACAATTATCCAAATCACTACGGATTTCTTTCTCCTATATCAGGGATAGGAAGACACGATTATGATGGCTTGATTTTCGCGCCCTTTGATTTGCCGCGGAAGGAAACCGACCTTATGAGCTTGGCGCATTTCAGGCACGCGAATTTGTCGCCGATGCCTTGGCAGCCTTCTTATGCATTTGCCGAATCTTATGCAAGTCCCTTCTTGCGCCGCCAAAATGTTGTGGAATTCAACAAGGGAAATGAAAACATGTTAGGTGGAAATTCTTCTAATGGGGATTATATTTACGACAACGAAACCATAGACATTTCCTACCTTTTGAATGCTTCCATGTGGGACAGGTTTTTCCTTTCCACTATTCCTCAAAACAGCGAGGCATTTACCCCGATGGCGGGCATGCGCATGCCGAATACCCGCTTGTTCCTGACTTCGCTTCCCGAAGACACGAAAGACTTGAAGGCGTCGGAAACGGCGTTTGAGGAAGTGGCGTCTCATATCGGTATTGACGGCGCTTTCAATGTCAACTCCACTTCTTACGAAGCATGGCGTTCTGTCTTGGGCGGTCTTTTGGGCGTAAAGCGCAAAACCTTGACAAACGGAACCATCAATTCCGATGGCGACCGTTCGGAAGATTCCGATGAATTTAAAATGCCGAACCCCGGCGATTTAAATCCGCTCACTGTTCCCGAAGAAGGCAAGTATTTTTCTTACATAGACCTGAGCGTAGGCAGAAGGATAAGCGAATCCGAAATTGACATGCTTGCCCGCGAAATTGTCGCCGAAGTCAAGCGCAGGGCGCCGTTCTTCAGCCTTGCCGACTTCGTAAACCGCAGGCTTGAAGAGTTCACCTCAGAAAACGACAAAGACGCGAACTATCTTTCAATGATGGGAACTCTCGCTACCGCAATCCGCAGAAGCGAGCATATCTCGGATCGACCAAACACTTTCTTTAATGATAATTCGATGGATGAGAATTATACGAAAGTGACTCCTAAAATAACAAATACAAGTACTGATCTTGATAAAGAACATTCACTCGTTGTTCCTGCCGCGTATGTCACTTGTTATGATAATCGTAGCGGAACTCCGAATCAGCTTGGTCCTGGAGATCGGAGTAACTGGCGCGATATCGGCGAGCAGCTCCGTGAACCAAAGCGCGAGTTTTTGGACGCCGCCTTGCAGGTTCCTCACAATGAAACAAAAGCGCAGGCGTGGCGTACGCGCGGCGCAAGAGGCTTGCTAAACCAGGCAGATCTGCTAAGCGCGATTGGCCCCGTAATTACGGTAAGGGGCGACACCTTTGTTGTAAGGGCTTACGGCGAAAGCAAGAATGCCTTGATGGGTAACACGTCAAAAGCCTACTGCGAAGCCGTTGTTCAGCGCACGGCAGAGCCCGTGAGGTCGGGCGACGACAAAGTTGCGCCCGAAAGCGAATTTGGCAGAAAGTTTAAGATTGTGTCGTTTAAGTGGCTTACAAACGCAGAGCTTTAATTCGGCGTTGAAAATTTGAAAGCGCGCTTTTTAAGAGCCGCTTTTGAATTTAGTGCGAAACAGAAATTTTATTGGGAGATTGCAAATTTGCAGTCTCCTTTTTTATTGGAGCACCATAAAATGAAGCAATGTAATGGCGTTTCCTCGTGGCTTAAATATTTAATACCTTCAAAACAGCTTGTAAAATTACAAACAAAAATTGGGAGTGCCGTATGCCAATGAATTTTTTAATGATTCGATTTTCCGAAAGCTCTTCGGGATTATTTGTTTGAAATGTTCAGAACAAGCATTTCGTTTTTTGTGCCGATTCTAAAAGGCGGCCCCCAAAGTGAAATTCCGGAACTTACGAACGAGTGGCAGGAGTTTATTTTCTTGTATCCGCAGTCAAGTTCAAACAGAAATTTTGTAATCATGTTTAGCGGAAACATTTGTCCGTTGTGGCTGTGTCCGCTGATTTGTATGTCAAATCCCAAGTTCGCTTTGTCTTGCAAATTGTGCGGTCGGTGGTCTAAGAGCAGGGACGGCAATTCGGGTTTTAGCTGTTTTACAATATCGTTTTCCCTCTTTGACTTTTTGTTTGAAAAGTCGTCAAGACCCGCAATTTGAAGCCCGTTTTCAAGAATTGCAACTTCGCCTTTTAAAAGTTTTATGTTTGATGCCTTGTAAAATTCTTCCGATTTTTTTGCTCCCGCGATATATTCGTGGTTTCCGAAAACCGCAAATACTCCCATTGGAGCGTTGAGGCGCTTTAAAATTTCAGAAATATTGCGATGCCGCAAAACTTCGGTATTATCGTCAATCAAGTCTCCGACTATCAGGATTGCGTCGGGGGTTTCTGCGTTTATTGCGCTTACGATATTTTCGATTTTGCGCCTGCTTGACCCGTAGCCCAAATGGAAGTCGCTTGCCGCCACGATTTTTACGGGAAAGGCAATCGGCTTTTCGATTTTAACGTCATATTCCCTTATTTCAAAATTTCGGTTTTTTATAAGTCCGAAAATCAAAACGGCGGCAGTTGCAATTAGAGCCGCAAAAAATGCGAAGGGAATTTTTATATGCAACATAGCCAAAAGAGCCAAAAAAAGAGAAATGAGCAAAAAATAAAATATAAAGCCAATCCATATAGTTGAAACAGAGAAAAGTCCCTGCAATAGAAACGATGGCGCGCCGAGGTTGCGCATAAAAAAGTAGATTGGAAACGACAGCAAAAGCGCCGCAAAAACAAAGGTAAAAATGCGGTTTTCAGCCAAAATTTTGGGAAATTGGAAATAGGAATAGGCACATGCCGCAAGGAATGCAAACGATACGCAGGATAAAATCAGAACTTTCATAAAAATAAAAAAACGCCAAAAGAAAGCTTTTGGCGTTTTGCGTGAAAATCAAGACATTATTTGTTTTCGACTGCCTTCGGGCATTTTTTATTTGCGGGGCAATCCTTCTTTGCAACAGGGCATTCTTTCGCCTTTGGGCAGGATTGCGCATTTGCTGGGCATGCTTGCGCCGCGGCAGGGCAATTTTTTGCTTGCGGGCAGGCGTTGCAAGGTTTCGAGCAGCAAGCTGTGAGACCGAAAAGCGCGAATGCCGCAATTGATGTCATTAAGATTATTTTTTTCATGGTTTTTCCTTTTTTTGGGTTTCTAAAAAATATTATTTTACTTCTTCGTACTTTTTGCCGGTTTTTTAACGGATTTTTTTGACGATTTTTTGCTCGGATTGCCTTCTTTCTTGCATTTGCATTCGCCTTTTGCGTGGTGGCTTCCGTCGCAGTCTCCATTGTGGCAATGGCATTCTTCGCTTTCGCCGTTTTCTTCGCAATGGCATTTGTGCTTTCCGTGCCCGCCACAGCAACAGTGATGTTCAAATTCGGGGGCATCTTCGCCTCTTGCCAAGCACTTTTCTGCGTATTCGGCGGGGGTGTCGCAACATGCAAAGCCCATGTCTTGGAAATATTCCTTGTGGGTTTGGGCGACTTCAAGATACTTTGTCGCCCAGTCGCGGATTTTTGAGCGCGCTTTCAAGTCCATGGTTTTCACTATTTTTGCGGGAACGCCCATAACCACACTCCCGTCGGGGATTACCGTGCCTTTTGTGACGAGAGCGCAAGCTCCTATTACGCACTGGTTGCCGATTTTTGCGCCGTCCAAAATGGTTGCGCCCATTCCGATCAGCGTTTCGTTGCCGATTTCGCAGGCGTGCAGGATTGCCCCGTGTCCGACTGTGGTATAGTCGCCGATTTTCACTCCGTAGTCGTCCGCAAGGTGCACCATTGTGCCGTCTTGGACGTTCGAACCTTCTCCGACTTCTATTGAGTTGATGTCCGCCCTCATCACGACTCCTGGCCAGACGCTGGATTTTGGTCCGATTTTAACATCGCCGATTATGACGGCGTGCGGGCTTACATAAGCGTCGGGATGGATTCTCGGAGACGAGGCGAAATATTTGTCGAGGCGTTCTTTTGTTGTCATATTCAAATTATTTTTTTTAAAAATATCTTTCTTTGTTTTGCGAAGTCAAGCCGATATTATTATTGTAAAGCTTATATTTTTTTTCTTTACAACTCTACTTTACAGTACTAATTTTTTTATAAATTTTTTAGAGGGGGGGCGTTTTAAGGATTGGGTGCGCGTTTGGTTTTGCGTTTTCAGTCTTTTATCGGCTTAATCGGGAAAATTTAACATAAAAACGGAGGATAAATTATGAATGCTAAATTCTATACGAGAAGACAGTTTTTGAAAAGCTCCTTCTTTGGGGGGGCGGGGCTTTTAATTGCCTCGAACATGTTTGCGCGCACTTGTCTTGCGCCTAATAGCAAGATAAACTTGGCGATTATCGGTTGCGGCAAGATGGCGGACGGGCATATCGGCGGGTTGATTCATTCGCCGCTTTGCAAGATTATCGCGGTTTGCGACGTTGATTCCGCGCGCACGGAGTATCAAAAAAGGCGCATTGAAAGCGAATACAAAAAGCGCGGGGACGCCGCTCCCGATGTCAAGGAGTACAAGGACTTCCGCGAGCTTTTGGCAAATCCGTCCGTTGACGCGGTTTTGATAGCAACGCCCGACCACTGGCACGCAATTCCCGCGATTTGTGCGGTGAACGCGGGCAAGGCGGTGTATTGCGAAAAGCCTTTGACTTTCACTGTCGAAGAGGGCAGAAAGCTCGTTAATGCGGCAAAGCGCATGGGCGTTCCGTTTCAGGTCGGCTCCCAGCAGCGCAGTTCCGCCGAGTTCAAGCGTGCCGCGCAGCTTGCCCGCAACAAATATTTGGGCGAAATCAAAGAAGTTTATGTAAGTGTCAGCGCGGGCAACGCCACTCCGCGCAACTGGAAAATCGAAGAATGCCCGAGTACGGTTGACTGGGATTTCTGGTGCGGACCCGCTCCCTACAATCCTTATTCAAGCCAGCTTTTGCCAAAAATAGACCCGAAGGCAAACAAGCCGCACGAAGCGTACGGCTGGAATTCATGGCGTCACCACCTCGACTACGGCAACGGCTCCCAGGCAGACTGGGGTGCGCACCAGTTCGACATCGCCTTGTGGGGCTTGGGCTTGGACGGCAAGGGCATCAAGTATATCGAGCTTACCGACAAGGAAGACATGCCCGGCGAAAAGCACTGGCGTATGTACCGCTATTTGACTGAAAGCGGAATTCCGATTTACAGGGGCAATCACCCCGCAATCCCAAAAAGATTGCACGGCGGCTTGACTTTCGTATGTGAAAAGGGCTTGATTTCCGCCGCGCGCGGACACTTCTGGTCAGACAGGGAAGCGTTGGAAACCGCAAAGTTGAGAGATGACGACGTTTCCTTGATTTCTTCGGAAGCGCACAAGGAAAACTTCCTAAACGCCGTCTTGAAGGGTACTCCGCTTGCCGCTCCCGTCGAAGTTGGGCATTCAACCGGCACTCTCTGCATAATCGGCAACATCGCCTACAATTTGGGGCGCAGTCTCGAATGGGATTGGAAGTCCGAAAAATTCGTAAACGACGCCGAAGCCTGCAAATTCCTATCCCGCCCGAACCGCGGGGAATGGGCGGCGTACTAATAACAGGGAAAGGAGATTTTTGAACATGAAAAAGACACTCTTTACACTTTGCTTTTTTGCCGCGGCACTCTCTTTTGCCGCGCATCCGAATTCAAAACCTGCTTCGGCTGAAGAAATTTGCAGTGCAATGCAGGATATGCGATCCTACGACTGGGGGCAGTCTTCGGGAAAGCTTGAAGCTTATTTGTATCCGCTTTACCGCACTTCGACTTCCGACAAAAAAGCGGCTGCCGCCATTGAGCAAAAAGCTGTCGAAGAATTGAAAAGCGGACAGGGAACAACGCGCTACAAGGAGCTCCTCGGCGAAACTTTGGCTATTTGTGGAATTTCATCGACTGCAAACGGGCTTGCGGACATAGTCTCAAAAAATTGCTCAAAAGAAGAAAACCGCCGCTGGATTGAGCGCGTCATGATTGCCCTTGGCAGGGCTTCCGACAAGGGCGCGAAAGACGCCCTCTTGAAGCTTTCCGGAGTGAAGGGATATGTTTCGGTTGACGCGATTTCAGCTCTCGGCTCGCGCGGCGAAGCGGATAAGGAAATCGCAAAAATCCTTGCATCTGCGGGAAAAGACAAGCAGAAGTATTACGCCTCTGTGGCGGCTCTTGCCAGAATTTCCTCTCCCGTCTCGTTCAAGGCTCTTTTAACGGCAATGTCGAAGGCTCCCGAGCCTGCGATGAAGCTTGCGGCAGGGGAAGCGTTGACTTCTTCTGCAAGCTCGTCCAAAAAGGCGGCAAAGGTCTTGGAAGACAGCGCAAACAAGATTTTGTCGGACTCAAAGTCAGATCTGCCCTTGCAGCTTGACGCGTATTCCGCATTGGTAAGGCTTGGCAAGGCACCCGCTCCCAAATCGAAAGATTTTCTAATTGCGGCGATAGACGTATTCGGCGCAAACAAAAAGCTTGCGGCTCCCGCATTCTTGGATTTTTCAAAGCTTGAAGAACCCGAACAGACATTGCTTGTGCAGGCTTACGCCCGCAGGGGAGACGGTTTTGACAAGATTATTAAGCTGAACCCGAAATCTGCCCCTCTTGCAGAAGCGATTGCCTTTGCGGCGTCGAGAATGGGAAGCGAAAAGGACTTTGAAAAGCTTGCCTCTTTTGCTCCGCTCTTTTCAGGCGACAGAGAAAAGACCGTCCTTGCCCAATACATAAGCGAAATCAGGGCAAGCGGAAAGCTTTTGAAGCTTGCCGACCTCGCAAAAAAATCCAAGAGCGAAGATGAACAGAAAGTGCTTTTGATGGCTACCGAAAACCTCGATTCGTCGAGTGTTGCCGATTCTCTTTTGGATGTCGTTAAAAACGGAGCAAGCGACGACAAGATTGCGGCTTTGAAGACATTGAATACGGCGCAGTCGAAGAACGCCTATGTATTCGTGAAGGTTGCCGAGCTTTTCCCGACTTTGAAGGGCAAGGAAATTCAGGCGGCGCAAAGGCTGCTTGTAAATCTTTCGCGCGTATCTTGCAATGAGCAGATGTTCAAGGCGGCGGCAGAGCAGTACGCAAAAGCTTCAGACGGCAAAACAAAGGCATTCTTTGTAAGGTTTGCCGCACCATTTGGAAGCAGGGAAGCCGCGGATTTCCTCGCAAAAGCGTATCTTGACGGCTTCAAGAACGAAGCTTTGCGCGAGTTTGCACAATTTAAGAGCGAAAACGCTTTTGATGCTTTGAAAAAAATCGAGGGCGCGGACGCCGCAAACAAGGAAAAAATCCGCAATACGGGCATCAATATCTTGCAGCAAAACGGGCTTCTTAAATCTCCTTATTTGAAGTATATTTCGTCAACTGCCATAAATTCCCGCGAAAAGAATTTGGAAAACATGCTTGAAATGCCGAATATGCTCGCAGCGGAGGAAGTAAAGCTTCCCGGAGGAATGAAAGCCCGCGCCACGCACGGAGCCAATGAATTGGCAAGGGCGTTTGACGGGGATATGTCTTCGCGTTGGGCGAGTGGAATGTCGCGCGAGCCGGGCATTGCGGTCATGTTTGAATTGCCGTCTTCCGAAACAGTGAAAGGCTTGGAATTTATGCTCGGCAATTCGACGGGCGACAGGGTTCTCGAACCTAAAGTCTTTGTCGGCGACGAAATCGGAAACATGCGCAAGGCGAAAATAAAGTATGAAGGCGCGCCGAAAAGCGACATCATTACTTTTGAGAAACCCGAAAAGGCGAAGTTTATTTGTGTTGTAAATACAAAGGCGGCGGGCGGCTACTGGTCGATTTACGAAGTAAAAATTCAAAAGTAGCCTGCGGTTTTGACCTTGAATTTTGGCGGCGCAAAACAATGCGCCGCTTTTTTTGGGATTTTCTTCGGAAGGAATTTTGCGAAAGCGCATTTTTTTGAAAATTTGTTTGCAAAGCGAAAAAAAAAGCCCTAATCTTGTTTTTATATTTTTAGTAGTTCAGTAGTTTAGTTTATTCGAAACAAAAAAGGCGGTCTGATTTTCAGGCCGCCTTGCTTTTTTCGGTATTTAAAAGTTAAAATCGGGCTTGTTCCAATATGCCGCAGGTCGGTTGTGAGAAGTTGCGAACATTTTGCGGGCAAGCTCGAACTCTGCCTCGTTTTCAATAATAATTGCGGGGGAAAATGCGCTTTTGCCGTCGCGGGGAAGAATTGTTTTGCAGTTTAACTTTTTCAGATTTTCTGATTTTTCAAAATCTGAAATCATATTTGCGCGCTTCTTTAAAATTTCGGATACATTCAATTTTTTCAGCATCTCGAAAGAAAAGGGGCTTATGCGGCACACTGCTTTTGAATTGAAGAGCTTTTCCTCTCCTTTCATGAAGAGTTTTCGATAAGCTTTGTCTTCAATCCCGCCTGCTTTTTTCGCGAGGGTTTTAAGCGTCATTGCAGAAAGTATGTCTCCTGCAAAGTCAGGCATGGAGGTGCTTGGCAGAACGGCTATTTTGCGCGGCTTTTCGCCTTTTAATTTCAAGTACGCCCCGTCGGGAATGGGAAGAAGCTTGCGCAGGCTCGCAAAAACGCAGTTTGCGGCGGAGTGTGTCGCCCACTCCGAAAATGGGGCAAATGTCGCGTCCAAAATCGAGAATGTTTGCGGATTTTTCAAAATCCAGCTCTCAATTTCGGCTTGGTCGGAAGCCCCGAAGAAATCCATGAACAAAATTGCCTCCGACGCTTTCAAGCTTAAGGTTTCAATATGGTTTTCCGAGTAGGTTTTTACTTCAAAAAAGCCTTTAAAAAATATCGGCAAAGACGGGCAGATTGGTTCGGGCAGAAATATTGTTTTTATGCCCGATTTTTTCAGAAAAGGAAATGCCGCGCGCAGCGCACTTCGTCCCGAGGCGTATAGTTCCGCGCTTTTTATCAAGTCGAAAAAAGTTTCGCCGCCGTCCAGCTCGTTTTCGGAGGGAAGCTCCAAATAGCAGTCAAGCGGCGACAATACTTTCATTTTACGAATTGAAATCCTCCGCGTTTCCGAGGTTGTTTTCTGCCATGAAATCGGCGAAGTCCTGCGGAATTTTCGCTTTTATCACGAGGTTTGGGTAAATTTTTGAAAAATCCAAAATCCATGCGTGCAGGGCTTGGCGGGGCATCAGCATTTTTTCCATGTCTTCCCGCGACAATCCGTTTTCTATGAAATTCAAATATACGTTTTCGTCTCCACCGTAAATTTTATCGCCGACAACTCTCATGTTTATCCATTCCGCGTGGGCGCGAATTTGGTGCTTGCGCCCCGTGATTATTTCAACTTCCGAAAGCGTGAGCGGAACAGGGGTTGAGGTTGTGCGTATCGGGGTGAAAAGCGTTTCCGCCGCTTTTGCCGAGCCTTTGTCGATTGCGGCAATCTGCTTTACTGCGACGTTTGAATTTTTGTCGTCGGCAAGCGGCTGGCTTACAACGTATTTGCCAAGCATGTTGCCGCGCAAGATGGTTAGATATTTCTTGCCCACAAGCTTGGATTCTATCGCCTTTTGAATTGTGCTTGCGCTTTTTTTGTCTTTTGCGAACACCACGGCTCCGCTTGTCTCGCGGTCGAGGCGGCTTACAAGGTGGATTGTGTCAAGCTTGGTGAGTTCGCGCATAGCCCCGACGAGGCTTGACAGAGGCCCGTTTTTGGAGGGATGGCAGACGAGCCAGCCGGGCTTGTTTACGGCGATGATTTTTTCGTCTTCAAAAATTATCCAAGTTTTAAGCTCGTCCAAATCCACGAGTTCCGGGGTTTTGCCAAATTTGTCTGTCATATTTTTTGCGCTTCTGTCAAAGCCACGCAACCGAACGCGAAGCTCTTTGTTTTCGCGTTTTTAAAGCCGCAGCTTTCAATTAGTTTGTTGAGTTCTTTTTTGCGGGGGAACGCCCTTGTGGTTTTCGCCAAATATTCGTAGTCGGACTTGTCTGCGCCGAAGCGCGAGGCAATGCGCGGCACAAACTGCTCCATAAAAATGTTTTGCGCCCACTCCACGCATTTGGGCGCGCGCGCGACCTCCAAAATGAAGAGCTTGCCGCCGCCTTTTAAGACTCTTGATATTTCTTTCAGGCAAATTTCTCTGTCTTTAAAGTTTCTGAAACCGAATGCGATTGCAACAGCCGAAAATCTTCCGTCTTCAAATTGAAGCTTGGCTGCGTCGGCAATCTCGAATTTCACGTTGGGGGGATTGCGCGTAAGTATTTTCGATTTTGCAAGCTCGAGCATTTCGGGGCAAAAGTCGGCGCAGGTGATTTTTTGTTCGGGGCATATGTCCAAAATGCGAATTGCAACGTCTCCGCTTCCGCATGCAAGGTCGAGTATTTCCCCCCCTTCTGCGCATTTTACCGCAGACTTTGCAAGGGCTTTCCGCCAGCGGGCGTCCATTCCGAAACACATGGCGCGGTTTATTTTGTCGTAGGACGGAGCTACGCGGGCAAACATTTTGCCGACGTCTTTCGGGTCTCTTGTTTCGGGGTTTGCAATCTGCATTGTCGTAAAATAAAAAGGTTTCCGACCTTAAAAGTCCAGTTTAATGCAAAAAAAACATAACAATTTTATAATGAATGAAAAAATATTTTATTTTCTCTTGAAAAAGCTCCGATGCAATGCCATATAGGAAAATTCTTTTTATAAAAGGGATATTGTAAAAATATGCAAAACTTAACAAAACGAGAAATTGTACAGAAGATTTATACGACAAAGCCTGAATGCCGCAATGGCAGCGTGCTTCAAAACGACGTCAAGGATATCGTTCAAATGACGTTGGACACAATCGTGGAAAGCCTTTCTTCCGGTAGAAATGTAGAACTTAGAAATTTCGGCGTGCTTGAAGTGCAGGTACGCAAGCCACGCGTCGGCAGGAATCCGACGATGCCGCAAAACGATGTCGTAATTCCAAAGCGCGCAATCGTGAAGTTCAAGTCCGGCAAGGAATTGAAGGCGGCGTTGAAAAAGCTTGATTTGGGCGTTGTCGAAAACGCGCGCCAATCGAGAGCCCGCAAATAAGCTTATGTTTAAGACACTGCCGGGATTCAGAGAATTTTATCCTGAGGATTGCGCGAAGAAATCCGCAATGTTCGAGGTGTGGAAAAATACAGCCCGAACTTTCGGATTTTCGGAGTTTGAGCCTCCTGTTCTCGAGTCTCTTGATTTATTTACGGAAAAGTCAGGCGAGGAAATCCGAAGCCAGCTTTTCGAGTTTACCGACAAAGGCGGCAGGGAAGTTGCCCTGCGCCCTGAAATGACGCCATCTCTTGCCAGAATGGTCGGGGCGCGGGCAGGCGGCATACGCCGTCCCGTAAAGTGGTTTGCAATCGGCGAAAACTATCGCTACGAACGCCAGCAAAAGGGCAGATTGCGTGCCTTTTACCAGTTCAACGCCGACATATTGGGCGACGAATCCATTTCGGCCGATGCGGAAATCATTGCGCTTTTGATTGAGTCTCTGCGCTCTTTCGGGCTTACGGAAAACGAGTTCAAGCTCCGTTTGGGAGATAGAAACTTGTGGGTTCTCTTCCTCGAAACTTTGGGTATTGGCGATGACCGCATCGCCTCGATTTTGTCGGTTGTCGATAAAATTGAGAAGGTTCGTCCCGAAGCTTTTTCGGAAATGATGGCGGAAGCGTTGTCGGGTTCGGGGCTTTCGGCAGACGAAGTTTCGGAAAATTGCAGAAAGTTTGTGGCAATAAACAGTGTCGAAAATCTTGAAGCGGCGTTTTCTTCCTGCAACGAAGAATTTAAGGCGAAAATCGAAGCCAGATTGAACGATTGGCGCAATTTGCTTTCAATCTTGGACTTGATGGGCGTCGGAGGCTTTGTGAAAGTCGATATGGGCATTGTGCGCGGTTTGGCTTATTACACGGGTTTTGTTTTCGAGGCATTCCAAACTGTCGGAACGGGTCGCGCTCTCGCGGGCGGTGGCAGGTACGATGCGCTTGTAAAAAAACTCGGCTATCCCGACATGTGCGCCGTTGGTTTCGGAATGGGCGATGTCACTGTCGGCGATTTGCTGGAGCTTACGGGCAAACTGCCAAAGGCGGACTTTTCGCCCGACGCATATGCGGTTATTGGCTCACAAGAATTGGTTTCTCGCGTCTTGCCGATTGTGTTTGAACTTCGCAGAAGTGGCGTGAAAGTCGATTATCCTTTTAAAATTTCCGGATTTGGAAAGCAGTTTAAAATGGCGGACGCAGTTGGCGCAAAATTCGCACTGATTTTCGGCGAAGACGAACTTTCCAAAAATTCGGTAAAAATCAAGGATTTGAAGCTTGGAACGGAGACTGAAGTTGAAATTTCCAAACTTTTGTCTTTTTTTGGGAAATAAATTTTTGCAAATTCAAGTTTTGTGCTTGCAAGACGCAAAATAATCCGCACATTTGTTTACTTTAAAAAACGGGTTGGTAGCTCAGTGGTCAGAGCAGGCGACTCATAATCGCTTGGTCGTGGGTTCAAGTCCCACCCGACCCACGTTTTTTTTATTATCAGTAAAAATTCGCAACGGAATTTCCGTTGCGAATTTTTTTGTACTTCAATATCCGATTTTTGTTTTTTTGTTGAAAAAGCTTTTTTTAAGATTTAAATAACTTTCTGAATAGGGGAGATATATGAAAATCTTTGGAATGTTTTTTGTGGCGTTTTTTTCTTCGATGCTTTTTTGCGCTGATTTGAATGCAAAAATAAGTCGTATAATAAATTCTTCAAACTCCATAACACAAAAAATGGCGGTCTTCGATTTAAGAGCGAAAATCGCCTTTGTGTCCGGCAGTGTCCCTGAGCTTTCAGATTCTTCCGAATTATTGAAAAATTCGATTGTCATTGGGCGTCCGTCCGAAAATCCGAATTTGGGCGAATTTTCGGACGATGCCGCCAAGCTCTCAAAAGGCGGATACATTATAAAAAAAATAGCGAATGGTTCTGTTGCGGTTGTCGCAAACGATGATGAAGGGGTTGTAAACGGCGCAAACGCCCTGTTAAGGCAGATGGGATATGGGTTTACGCTTGGAACGCAATTTACTCCGTCAAAGCTAAATGAAAAAATCGAAGATGCGGTAAAGTCTCCCAAGCTTGGCGTGAGGGGATTTTTGCCGTGGTACAATTTTTTCAACAGCCCCACAACTTGGGACGAACCCGACCATAGGGCTTTCGTTGACGATGCCATGGCGTTGGGCGCGAATTTCATCGGCTTTCACAACTACAACGGAGAGCCCCTATGTGGATATGTTGATGAAAACAAAAAACTCGTGAAAGCGGGGCGTCTGCTTTCCACAAAATATCCGACTTGGGGAACTCATCCCTTGAAAACCGAAGATTTCGGTTTCGGAACAGACAAAATCTACTCCGGAGATTATTTCGGGGCAAGCACTTCAAAAATAAAAGATGATGCTAAAGCCGTTTTGGCGGAGCAGGACTTGGTGGCGAAAATGCTCGCCTATGCGGACAACAAAGGGGTGAAAACCTGTATCGGATTTGAGATAGGGGAACACCACAACACTCCGATCCCGACGGACGAGGGCGATATGAAGATTTTTGTAAACAGGCTGCGCCATGTCGTAGAGAAATATCCGAATGCAAAATATGTATGGCTTTGGCTTCCCGAAGCTTCGGGGCTTGCGGGAATGTCTTGGGGAATCGGAGGCTCGAAAAATGCCAAGCAATCGCTTGCCCTTTACGCAAACAATTCGCTTGATGTTTACAAAATGATTGGCGGCTTTAACGAAACTCTTGCGCGCCACGGAGCATACGACAAGAGTTCTGGCGGGGAATTGGGCAGGACAATGCGGGCAATCTGCCTTGAACAGTGCGCGAAAGCCGCCTTAAAAGTTTTGTCGCAATACGAAAATCCGCCCAAACTTGTCATGAGCGGATGGGGTGGCAATACTTATCTTGGCGCGGATTTATATTTTGACGGCTTGAATAAAACTTTGCCGAAAGACGTGGTGTTTTCCGCCCTCGAACACATTTTTCCCCGCCCCAAGATAAGCGATGTTTACGGTACTCTAACAGGGCGCGAGGTTTGGCCTATTCCCTGGCTTGAAAATGACGGCGACCAGTGGCAGCCTCAGCCGTGGGTAAAAACTTTCAAAGGTTTGATGGAAGATTTGTATGCGAAAAATTGCGACGGCGTGCTTGCCATACATTGGCGCACGCGATGTGTCGGGGAAGCGTTCCAATATTTGTGCGACAGCGCGTGGAACGGCGCAATGCCGCTTGAAAACTTCTTTTTGAATTATGCCAAAACCCTCTACGGGGATGAAAACACTGCCCAAATGGCGAAAATCCACGAAGATTTGGACGCGCTGCCTTACAGATGGCTTGGCGGAAAGGGGCAGAAAGAATGCGGTTCTTTCGAGTGGGGCGAAGTCGGGGATAGTAAATTTTTAGACAGGCTTTTGGAGATAAAATCGAGAATAAAAAAATTGAAGTTTAAAAATCCGTCGGCTTTGGAAAACGCAAACTGGCTTTTGGCGCGCATTGATTGGACTGTCGCTTATCGGGAAATGACCGTGCATTCTCTTGTTGCTCAAAGCGCCATTAAGCATGGCAAATACCAAGAGGCGCTTGCAGAGCTTGCAAATCCATGCTATCCCAATGCGTTTAGAACTTACGCAAAAAGGATTTCCACAAGGGGCGAATATGGCATTCTTGCGACAGTGAATACCAAGGCGTATGTTGACTGGCTTAAAATGCGTGAAACGGTCGAAAATGCTTTGGGCAAAAAATTAAAGATTGCTGACTGCGCTTGGGTTATTGAAAAATCCGATAGGTTTGTCTCGCTTGCAAGGCGCATTACGAGCATTGAAGCAGGAGCGGATTTTGAAATCGAGCCGATTGTTTTCGGGGGTGGAGATGCTTGGATTTTTTATCGTAAGCTTGGCGAAAAGTCTTGGAAGTCGAAAAAATTGGAAGAAAATCATAATTGGGTAAAGCATATAAAAATTCCCGCTTCAGAAATAGGGGATGTCGGCATCGAGTATACTTTCGGGTTTTCAAAAAGCCCGCGGATTGCAAATAAACATCTGCTTTCGGTCGCTCCTAAAATCGAAATGGCTGTCCGCGCAAAAAAGAATGTTTCTTTTGACGGCGTAAAGTTGAAGGCGAAAGCGCAAAAAGGCAAAACCTTTCCCATTATGCTCTCATGGAACGACATTAAAAATGCAGAGTACTACAAAGTTTATCGGGACGGCGAGCTTCTTTGTTCCACGGCGTTTAATTATCTGCCCGATTCTTCCCCGAATAAGAGCGGATTTTATGTTGTTGAAGCTTTTAACAGAAACGAAAAAGTCGCCCAAAGCGAAGCCGCGCCTTACGAAATGCCAAATATGCCCGTTGGCGAAAAACCGCGCGTTAAAATCGGGCAAAATCCTTCCGGCGTTGTTTTGAAAATCGCCGCCCCGAAGTCCGATGCGGCTGTCAAATGCAGAATTTATAAAAGTGGGAAACGCGCAAGAGCCGAGCGTTTGAAAAACGAAATTCTTGAGCATGTCGAAGCTTCGCAGCCTTTGAATGTTCCCGAATATATGCTTTGCGAACTGCCCTTGAATGGCGGGAACGAAGCGTTTTTCTTTGATGAAACTTCGGAGGGAGATTGGGTTTACAAGGCGGTGTTTTTAAACGCCCATAATGTCGAAGGCAAAAATTTTGAAGAAATAAAAATCATCCACAAAAAGACACCACAAACGCCGCTTGTCAATCTTCCGCTTACAGAAAGACCAAAGGGCGCAAAAGAGGTCGGGGTTGTTAAATATACTTCGGAAGGCGCGGATTTCAGCGGCGGATACGTCGTTTTGCCAAACATAAAGCCGAAGTTTGGCGCGGGGCTTAAAATCGAATTTGAAATGATGGTTTTTGAAGGGGCAATGCCTGACGGGGTAATGTTGAGCTTTGGTATATTCAGGCTTAACGGGCTCTATTTCCAGTCGGGAGGCAGGAATTTAAATGTTTGGGGAAGCAGTGAATTTAAAACTGCCGCAGGGGGATTAAAGCCTAATGAGTGGCACAAGGTTTGTTTTGAATACGACTGCAAGAGCGCGGTTTTAAAAATAGACGGAAAAACCATGTATTCGCAGTCTCTTGATTCTCTTCCGACTGAAAGCGATTATCCGTTGACTTTGGGCAATTATTCGTCTCCTGAAAAGCGTTATGCTTTCAAGGGGATGTTGCGCAACCTTGCCATCTCCTCTGAAAAAACGGAATAAAACGGAATGCGAAAAATGAAAAATCATTTTTTAAATATAGAGCTAAGGCATCCGTAAAAGATATTTTTCGCATTCCTTGCCCTCCATCTTGGGATTTCTTCGGACTTGCGTACATTTGTACGCTGACGCCTCGAAATCCGCAAGACAGGGTTCCCGAAAATGTTTTTGCAAAAAACTTTTTGGGATAAGAAGAGCATCGGGCATTTCTTCCGTTTTTTACGTCTCAAAGCCCACACCTATCAAATAACTTGGCGCAATCCCGTACCAATTCCAACATAACGTATCAAGCAGCTGAATTTAAATTAGGACTTATTTTTCTATGTATTTACAAATGTCGGCGGACTTATGTCCGCAAGTTGAAAACACGTCGAAATATATAGCACAAACTGCTTGCAGTTTGCCCGAAGGACGATAACAGCAAAGCAAACGAGTGTAAAAAAAGCCAATATTTAGTGAGATAACGAAATCTCAAACCCTAATAAAAAATATGTTTGATATGCTGTCTTAGAATGGAGACGGAATTTCGTTAAGTTGCTTGATAGGTTGTGAATGCGAAAAAACGGATGAGCCCGATGCTGTTGTGTTTTATGAGGCGTAGCGACCTTTCGGTCGTGAGTCCGAAATAAAACAAGATGGAGAGCAAGACCACGCTTGAGTGGGTAGCTTTGCCGAAAGGCAAAGAGCCGAGCGTAGCGAGTACAAATGAAAAGACTTCTTTTACGGTTGCGAAGCTGTAAAAGTTGTGATGCTTGATAGGTGTGGGCTTTGAGACGTAAAAAAACGGAATAAACGCGCGATGCTGTTGTGTTTTGCGAACGGGGAGCTGTACTTTGTACTGCCCCCTGAACAAAACCAACATGGAGCGCGAGACCACGCTTGCGTGGGTAGCTTTGCGAAAGCAAAGAGCCGAGCGTAGCGAGTGCCGAGACTTGCGAAGCAAGCGAGTACAAATGGGCAAAAAATCTATCTACTACGGAAGCGTCAGCTCTTTATCTTTTAGATTTTTTGTTTTTGCCCATTCCGTTTTATTCCGTTTTTTTGCTTGAAAAGAGAAAAATGCGACTGTAATATACTGTACTTGTTTTATGAGAATGGCGTAATTTTTCAATTCCGTCTTTTGATTGCTTGCATGGGGGAAGGAGTTGTTTATATGTTGTTTTCATTGCAGAATTTCCAAGGAAATTCTTTTTAGAAGGGGGAGAGGGCGCGTTAAGACTATCAATGCGTTCTTGTTTTAAACAAAAATATTGAAATCATGAATATCAGCAGAAGAAAATTCTTAAAAGGCGCGGCAATGGCGGCAATGTTTCCTTTGATATATAAGGGAAATTTGTTTGCGGCGGGAAATTCCGCGCCAAACAGCCGTTGCAATCTCGGCGTAATCGGCATCGGCAAACAGTGCGACGGGCATTTGAACAGCCTTACAGACTTGCCTTATGTTCGCGTTACGGCAATTTGCGACGTTGACGACAAGCGTTTGAAGTATTGGTCTGATAGAATTGTCGAAAAATACACAAGAAAAGAATTCGCGTTCGACAAGCCCAAATGCTGCAAGGACTTCCGCGAAATATTGGCGGATCCGTCCATAGACGCGGTGTATATCACTACTCCCGACCACTGGCACGCAATAATGTCGATTTTGGCGGCGCGCGCGGGCAAGGCGATTTACTGCGAAAAGCCAATGACTTTCACAATGGAAGAAGCCCGCAGGGTAACCAAGGCGGTAAAGGATGCGGGTGTTGTTTTCCAGGTAGGTTCGCAACAGCGGAGCATGGAAGGCTTCCGCCATGCCTGCCAGCTTGTCCAAAACGGGTATTTGGGCGAAATAAAGGAATGCTGGTGCAGGCTTAACTATTCATTGGCGTCAACTCGCAACTGGAAATATGAAGACGTCCCCGCAGGCGTCGATTGGGACATGTGGTGCGGACCCGCTCCCTACAATCCTTATTCAAGAGAGCTTTTGCCAATGCTTTCCGACAATCCGAATCCGTATAACGAGCATGGATTTCCCGCATGGAGAGACCACCTCGACTACGGCAACTCAAATCAGGCGGACTTCGGCGCGCACCACTACGACATCGCGATGTGGGGTTTGGGCTTGGACGGAAAAGGTCCGAAGCGCGTCGTTGTTTTGGACAACGCAAACCTTCCCGGAACGCCCGGCAAGAGGCAGTATTATTACGAAACGGAAGCGGGAACGAAAATTTTCAAGGGAAATCCATCGAAGGATGTCTGCCCCGTCGATTATGCGGTGGTTTTTGTTGGAACCGAAGGCGTTGTCGCGGCCGACAGAGGCGGCATGAACGCATTTTGGGCAAACAAAAAATACTTTTACGACATGAAAATCGGAGATGGCGACATTGTTCGACAGAGAGCTCCCGGCAACGAGCACCGCGATTGCTTCTTTAACGCGGTCTTTAACGGTGCTCCCGTTACCGCTCCCGTTGAAGGCGGCATGACTTCGGCGGAAGTTTCCATCATGGGCAATATCGCCTACCGCCTGGGCAGGTCTTTGGAATGGGATTGGCGCAAGGGGGAATTCGTAAACGACGACGAGGCAAACAAGCTTCGTGTTCGCCCAAATCGCGGAGAATGGGCGTTGATTTAAATTTAAAAAAAACAACAGAAAGGTCTTAACATGAAAAAAACATCATTGATTTTGGCATCGGCGCTTCTGGCATCTGCATTTGTATTTGCTGCGCCCAAGAAAACATCTTCTTTCCCGAAAAACTTTGACCCCCTTGTAAACACCAAGAAGGAAACCACAAACTACGTAAACTTCAAGAAAGACAAGAATACCGGTGAAATCTTTACGGAATATCTTTGCGACAAGGTGATGACCGAAGAGGAAATTGCAAAAACGATGGAAGCCACTCCGAAGGTTCCGAGAATCAGAAAAGTCCGCAACTTTTTGGTTTGGGACAGAACCGAAGGTTTCCGCCATACGGAAGGCATTCCTGCGCTTCGCACTTTTTTGGAATGCCTTGAAAAGAAGTCGAACGGAAAGCTTGCTATGCACTTTACGGACGACCGCAAGGAATTTGAGTCTCTCGAAAATTTAAAGAAGTATGACTGTGTAATCATAAACAACTGCACGGGGCGTTTCTTTGAATCTTACAGGGGAGTTCGCGAAGGCTACAAGGGCGACCAGTTCCGCGAAAAGACCGAAGGCATGACAGGCGATGAAAAGAGGGAAGACGAAAAGATGAACTACATCTGCCGCGATAACCTCATCCGCTATGTCGCAGAAGGCGGTGGCATTATGGGTGCTCATGCTGCATGCGATGCGATGGATTGCCGCGACAACAAGCACAAGTTTGAAGAAAAATCTCCCGAACTTATCGACATTTTGAAAAAGTGCGACGCTTGGGACGATGTGAAAAACGAAGAAAAGTTTTCCGCGTATCCCGTCATGATGGGCGGCAGGTTTGCGGGGCACCCGTGGGGCGCAGGCAACAAGGAGGAAACTTTCATTATTGAAGACCCGAAACACCCAATCGTAAAGGGCATTTGGGCTGAAGACTCCTTTAAGCTTCAAGACGAAATTTACACGTTTATCGAAGCTTACGGCTACGACCGCAACAAGCAGCGCATCTTGATTTCAATCGACTACGACAAGAGCCCGCTAAACGACGGCGCGGACCCGATGACCCGCACGAATCGCAAAAACAAGGACTTCGGCTTGGTCTGGGTAAAGGAATTCGGCAAGGGCAGAATTTTCTACGGCGCATTCGGGCACAGAAAAGACGTTTACTATCGCAATCCCGAAGTTTGCGAAATGTATATGCGCGGTCTTTTGTTTGCCTCGGGCGAAACAAAGATTAACAAGAAGGACTTGAAGCCTTTGGGCGAAAAGAAAAACCCCTATTACGGAAAATAATTAGAAAATTTTTATGAAAAAATCTTTTATCATGGCACTTGGCGCTCTCTTTGCGGGAGCGGCATTTGCCCAGCACTATGAAAGGCCCGACGTGGTCTTAACTGCCGAGCAGGTTAAAATGACCGCCGACGCCGCGCCCAAAAAACTTCATGTTAAGCCTAAAAAAATCCGCAACTTCCTTGTTTGGAGCAGAACGGAGGGCTTCCGCCACACAGAGGGCATTCCCGCTTTCAACGAGCTTATGAAAGTTCTCGTGGCGCGTTCGGACGGCATGTGGAAAGTAAAATTTTCCGAAGATGTAAAAGACTTCGAGCTTGAAAATTTAAAGAAGTACGACTGCGTAATCATCAACAACTGCACGGGGCGTTTCTTTGAATCTTACAGGGACGAGCGCGAAAAAATGTCGGGCGCGGAAAAGAATGCCGATACCGCCGCAAACATCAAGTATCGCGACAATCTCATAAAGTACGTCGAAGAAGGCGGCGGCATTATGGGTATGCACGCGGCATGCGATGCCATGGACTGCAAGGACAATTCAAATCCCGGCGAAAAGTTCCCCGCGTATCCCGTCATGATGGGCGGCAGGTTTGCGGGGCACCCGTGGGGCGCGGGCAATTCGGCGGTGACAGTATTGGTTGAAGACCCGTCCCATCCTACTTTGCTTGGCTTGTGGGAAAACAACGAGTTTAAAATCCAAGATGAAATCTACACGTTCATAGAAGAGTACGGTTACGACCGCGACAAGCAGCGCATTTTGCTTTCGCTTGACTTCGACAGAAGCCCGAAAGACGGCGGCAGAGACCCCATGCTGGAAACCCGCCGCAAAAACAAAGACTTCGGGCTTTCGTGGGTAAAGAAATTCGGCAAGGGCAGAATTTTCTACGGAGCGTTCGGGCATCGCTTGGATGTATATTGGCGCAATCCCAAAATTTGCGAAATGTACATGCGCGGCTTGCAGTACGCATCGGGCGATTTGCCCGCAGACGCAACTCCGCTTGGAAGCGAAGTTCAGAAAAAAGCTCTTGCTGCCGCAAGTGTCAACGCTGTTAAAACTTTGCGCGACATCGACTACGGAGATTCTCTCGGTCCGATAGAAACAGTGTTCTTCCGCGCGTATCAGGCGATATCCGAGTCTCCTGAAACGGCTTCGCAAGTCGAAAAAATTTGCGTCTCGGAATTAAAGGCGAAAAGCGGAACAAACCGCTACCGCAAAATTTTGTCCGAACTTTTGCAGGTTACAGCCGCAAATTCTACCGCGGCGGACGTGGGCGAAATCATAGCAAGGGATTGTGTTGACAAAGACCCGAAGTCGCGCTTTTACACTGAAAGTTTGTTCATCTCTTTGGCTCGTTCAAAGGATAAGGACGCGGTTTCGGTTTTAAAGAAGCTTTCCTCCAATAAGGCGGACTATATCGCTCGCGATGCCGTCACGGCGTTGTCGTACCACAAAGATTCTTCTATTTTGGAATTTTTGAAAGGCAAGTTTGCGTCGGCAAACAAGTCCGGAGACACAAAAATGGCTTGGACTGCGGCTTCTGCAATCGCCCGTTTGGAAACTCCGAACACCTTGCCCGCATTGGCTGATGCTTACAAGTCCGCAAAAAATCCGATGGTGAAAAACCTTTGCGCGGAGCTTATTTTTGCAAACGGCGAACTAAACAAACCTGCGCTTGAAAAGTTTGCCAATGAAATTGCCTCCGACAAAAACGCCCCCGTCAACTTGCGCACTTTGGCGGCTATTGAGCTTGTCAAAAAAGGCAAGGTTTCAGGCGGTGTTTTAACACGCGACGTAATCAGAGTTTTGGGCGAAAACAAAAGCGTCAAAATTCCCGCTGAATTGTCACTTGCAAATCTTCCCGAAGAGGACAAGGCGGAAATGATTTACGCATTGGTTAAGCGCGGCGAAGGCTTGGAAGATATTTTGAAAGTCGAGCCAAAGACTGCGGGAACAGCCGTAGCCATAACCGAAGCTATTTCAAAATTCGGCGTTGAAGACGGTATTGCAAAGGCGGTTTCGTTCGTCCCCCTATATGAAAGAAACAACGATTTCCGCAATGCCGCGTTCATTCTTGCTTCCGCGAAAATCAAAAACAAGCTGCAAAAGTTTACCACGTTTTCCGAAAAGCTTGAAGGCAGGGAGCGCGATTTTATGAAGGTTGTGATTTCCGAACTCGACTCTTCTTCTGCCGCCGACTTCATCTTTGGCATTATCAAGGGCAATGCCGACGAAAGTGTGAAAGCGGCAGCTTTCGAATCTCTTAAAAACGCGGTTTTGAAAAACAGCGAAGTTTTCGTGAGAACCGCCGAGATTTACAACACATTGCCGCAGGGCTTGAAGCGTCCTGCGATGGGCTTGATGGTGACTTGCTCGCGCCGCGCTTGCGACGACGACATGGTTGCCGCCGCGACAAAGCTTTTCGATTCCGCCAAAACGCCTGCCGAAAAGTCGCAATTCATGCGTTTTGCATCGGCGAACAATTCCGATGCGGGCGTAAAAATGTGCTTGCACGCGTTCAAGTCGAACATGCAAAAGCAGGCTCTTTCGGAAATATCGAAATGGAACAACGAAACCGCTCTTGAACCGCTGGTTTCCCTTGATAAATCGTTGAAAAATCCCGAAGAGCGCAAGGCGGTGCAGTCGGCTATCGTGACAATCTTGGCAAATGCGGGATTGCCCGACCATTCCGCCGCCGACTACATAATCAAAAACGCCGTGCAAAAATCGGACGCAAAGAAAGTTGAAAAGTTGAGGCGCTTGAATTTGGCAAACTTCAAAATGGAAGAATTGCCGAACGGAATTAAAGGCACTTGCTTTAAAAATTCCGGCGAATTGAAGTCGGCATTCGATGGCAATCTCGGTTCGAGATGGAGTTCTGGGGAAAGCCGCAAGCCGGGGCAGTGGATTCAGTTTGAACTTCCGAAGGCGAGGTTCTTGAGCGAAATCCATTTAAATTCGGCAAATTCTGCGGGAGACGTAACTTTGAACCCGAAACTCTTTGCGGGAGAAACTTTGGACGACTTTGATGAAGTGAAGTGCGATGTAAAAACGGAAAAAGGCGTTGTAATTTTGAAGTTTAATAAGCCCCGTAAAGTCAAGATGGTTCGCGTTGAAAACAACGGCGAAGGCGGTAACTGGTGGAGCATACACGAAGTCGTTTTTGTAAATGATCCGTCAGTTTACAAGGAAGGATTAAAGAAAGTCGCAAACGGAATTTCCGCAAGCTCAAGCAGCGGCGCAAACCCGAAGGACGCTTTTGACGGCAACATAAATTCCCGCTGGTCCACAAATGCCGCGCGCGAGCCCGGGCAGTGGTTTATGATTGCATTCGACAATCCGCGTTCTGTTTCAGAAATCGCCTTGCTTCTCGGCGATTCCACGGGCGACAGGGTGTTAAGCCCGACCGTTTTTGCGGGCGATTCCATTGAAAAAATGGATTCAGTAAAAATCAACTACAAGCGCGACATGAAACAAGACACTTTGAAGCTCGAAAAACCCGTGAAGGCTAAATATTTCCGCATTGAAAACAACAAGCAAAGCGGCGGCTATTGGTCGATACACGAAATCGAGGTCAAGTAGCATTGAAAACTCCGAAAGTCCGACGCTCGAAATGCGTCGGATTTTTTTGCGCAATTTAATTTGATTTTTTCAAAAAAAAATTTAGAGCTTGAATCATGATAAAAGCCAAACTCGAAAATTCAAAAAAGTATTCAAAAATTCACCCTTGTTTTGAGCGCGCTTTCCAAGTCCTTGCTGAAATTGCAAAGAATTTTAAAGCGGAAAACATTGAAGAAAACGGCGTGCGCTATCTCTGCCAAACCTACAAAACCGCGCCCGCATGTGAAAAAAAATCGGAAGTCCACAGGAAGTTTATAGACATTCAGTTTTTGGCAAAAGGCGAAGAAAAAATCCATTTCGGCTCGAAAGACTCCCTTGAAGTTTCCGAAGTTTACGACGGCGAAAAAGACGCCGAATTTTTGAAGGGCGAAATGGAGGAATTTTGCATTCTGCATTCGGGGGAATTTGCGGTGTTTTTCCCCGAAGACGCGCACCGTCCGGGTTGTATCGCGGGAAGCGAACCTTGCGAAGTCCAAAAAGTCGTCGTTAAAATTCCCGTTTGAAATTGTTAAAATGTTTGGGGGATTGAGGTTTGCGTTTGCTATTTTCTGCGCGCTTTTTGCCGCGCAATTTTGCAAAGCCGCGCAAGTTTATTTGTGGCGTCAAAGCTACGATGAAGATACGGGAAAATCTTTGGAAATTGCGGCGCGGCATTTTGAAGCCGTAAATTTTTTGCAGGCAAAAATAAGTTTTGGCGGAGGCAATAAGCCGCGCCTTGCGCTTATTCCTATAAATGCGGATTATTTGCGCGGCTTAAAAGTAAAAAAAATCGCCTGTATAAGAATTTCAGGGCTTTCAGCGTCAGAAAAAGAGTATGCCGCGCTCGCCCCGAAAATTTCTAAAATGGTTCGTTTTTGCGCATTGAAAGCGGCGGAGAGCATTGGAATTGACGAAATTCAAATCGACTTTGATTGTCCCGAATCCAAGCTTGTATTTTATGCGTTGTGGCTTGAAGAAATACGCGCTGTTTTGCCAAAAAATCTTTCCCTTTCCATAACTGCCGTTCCGTCGCAAATGAACGCGAAGAATTTTGAAAAGGCGGTAACGCATTGCGATTATTTTACGCTCCAAATCCACAACATCGCAAACTACGGCGGCGGGCTTAAAATTTTTGATTTTGAAAATGCGCTTTCGGAAATTCGTCGCGCGGACAAATTCGGGAAAAAATTTATGGTTGCCCTTCCCACTTATTCACATTTTGTCGAGATTGGCGAAAACGGCAAATTATCCAGAGTCTTGTCTGAAAATTTTGCGGGAGTTTCTGAAAGGGCTTCTCTTAGGATTAAAAAAATATCTTCAAATCCCCTTGAGGTCGAAAAGCTTTTGCTTTCAATCAAAGAATTAGAGCTGAAAAATTTTTGCGGGGAAATCTATTTCAGGCTTCCGTGCGGGAATGAAATTTCAAACTGGTCGCTCGAAACGCTTTTATCTCTTGCACAAGGGGAAAATTTAAAATTGTCGCACAGGGTTTTTACGGCGGAAGCGGGAAATGTTTATGATGTTTTTCTTGAAAACACGGGCAATGTGGATTTATGCGCGCCTTTTAAGGCGTTTTGCAAAATCGAAAACGCAAAGTACTGCGAGGGCGTAGGCGGTTTTGTTTTTAATGGCAGAACCGACGGCGGAGTTATTTTGAAAAACGGCGATGATTTAACATTTAAATTAAAGCCAAATAAAAAAATTAAAATAGGCTGGATAAAAAAATGAGAGATTTTTTATTTTGCCGCTAATATATAAAGAGGAATGTTTATGAAAAAAATTTTAATGTCGGTTTTAACTTTTGCATCTATGCAATGTGCGTTCGCTTGCGTTTATTGCGGGCCGGAAAACAGCTTTGATATTAATTGGAGTAATCCCAATGCCGCTTTGGCGCACGGGTATTTGTTCCGCTTAAAAAACAATTTGCGAAACAATATGGAAGGGGCTTTGCAAAATCCAAAAATGAAGGCAAAATATGAAGCATCGCGGCCGCGCGAAAAAACGCCCGAAGAGGAAAATCCGATTTACGTTAAATACCGCAAGAGCCTTTCCGAATACAAAGAGGAAATTTCTTCCCATAGGGATTTTTATTGGGAAGATAGCGGCAATACAGGCATTGCTATCTCAAAATTCATGTCTTGCGTTGCGGAATTTCAAAATTTGAAAGGCAAAATATCGCCCCAGCTTTTCGAGTACGAACTTGGCGCGATTAAGTATGTCGAAAAAAAATATGACGAGGCAAAAAAGCATTTTGAGAATGCCTTAAATATGCCTGAAAATGTGCGCAAAATGGAAGCCGCATTTATGGTGATGCGCTCTTTGCAAAAGAAAAATCCAAAATCGGAAGAAGTGTTGACTGCGTATAAAGATGTCGAAAAACTTTTTGACGAAGGGTGTCCCGACCCTCAAAATCTCGCTTTTGAAAGCGACGGCTATCTTGCAATGTGGCATTTGGCGCGGGCGGAATATTTTGAAGCCTTGCAAATTTATTTTGACAGATACGCAATCATAAATCTGTCGGATTTAAAAGATCGCGAATATACCGAAATTGTTTGGGGCGAATCTGAGGAAAGCTTGATGATTGCGCTTAAAAAGTGCGTCAAAGTGAATTTGGAAAAAATGGCGTCCAATCCCGTTTTTGCGGAACTTGCGACTTCTTATTTGGTGTCGGGCAGAAACCCGTATGATAAACGCGATTTGCTCTTGCTTTGGGTTGAAATTTTAGAGAAAAAGGGACTGTCCTTTAAGCCCTTTGGCGGAAAAATTGCCTTTGCGCTTTACAACGCGGGCGAATATGAAAAGGCGGAAAAAGTATTGTCGCTTGCCGATGAAAACGAGCCTCTTGTCCGCTGGGTCAAGTCTAAGTTTTTGATAAGAAATGAAGATTACAAAGCGGCGGCTCAAATTATTTCAGATATCATAAAAAACTATTCGGACGGCAGTTTGGCAAAATTTAATGAGGATGAATTTTACTTTTGGGGTTTTTTGCCAAACGGTTTTTGTTTGCGCTCAAATGATGGCGAGTTTAACAGCGAACGCCATTTGGTTTTAAGAAATATTGAAAATAAAGACCCCATGCGCTCGCGGCTCATCGCGGAATACGGGCTTTTGAAATTCAATTTGCAGGATAAAATCGGGGCGATGGAATGCTTCTTTAATGCGGATTACTATTTGGACGCCGCCTATATTTGCGAAAAAGTGCTCACTTTGGGCGAACTCAAAAACTATGCAGATGCCAATATTGAAGACAAGTCTCCCAAGGCAAATTTTGTGCGGGCTATTTTGACGCTTAGAATTTTGAAAGAGGAAAACTCTTTGGAGAATGCGCGAAAATATTTTAGCGGCGACAAGAAATACGTCGAATTTATGGAAACTTTCGCAGATGCAATGAAAATCGCAAAAGACGAATCAAAGCCCGCAGAAATCAGGTCGGTTGCGAACTGGGAAATATTCACGCTTTATTGCGAGGGCGCGGCTGAAATGTTTTTGGAATTTTACGACAGCGGAAGACCCGAATACCGCTACGAAGCGCGTCCTTATCCCAAATACTTGTACACGGCGTTTGACCATGCCTTGAAAGCCGCAGATCTTATGCCCGACAAGTCTTTGGCGGCAAGGATGTATGTATCTTCGCATTGGAAGTTGAAGGATTCGGAATATATTGATATTGCATATAAAAACCTGTGCAAGCGGTGCCGAGGTACGAAAGAGGGCGAATACGCATGGGAAAAGCATTGGATGCCCAAGGAAAAGGAAAACCCGAGAGCTGTTTTGGAAGATTTGAAGAAATTTTATCCGTATAAGCAGTTGTAAAATTTTTCAAATTAAGATTGACAAGTTAGGTAATCCTAACTTCTATTATTCGGATAAAAAAATGGCAAAAGAGCGTCAAAAGTTATCGGAGAATCTGGAAGATTACTTGGAAGTAATCCAGAACATTTCTTCTCGGGAAGGCACTGTGCGCCCGAGCGACATTGCGCGCGAAATGAAGGTAAAACGCCCTTCGGTGACTTCGGCTTTAAATTCTTTGGCGGCAAAGGGGCTTGTGGAGTACGAGAAGTACAAGCCTGTTTCCCTCACCAAAAACGGGGAAGAGCATGCAAGCTCCATAAGCAAAAAGCATGCGCTTTTGCGCGAATTTTTTACCGACATTTTAGGCGTTCAGGCGAGCGAAGCCGACTTGGTCGCCTGCAAGATGGAGCATATTATGGATGACTCCATCATGAGCAAATTCTCTAAATTCGTGAAAGGGCTCACAAATCCGTGTGCCTCTTGCCCGTCTTTCGGGGAAAAGGATTGCGCGCGGCATTGCAAGCATGCGGTTTTGCTTTCTTCTTTAAAAACGGGGCAGGCGGGAATCATACTTGCGGTTGACAAATCGCTGGGCGATGTGGCTTGTTTTGCGGGCATGGGAATTGTGATTGGAAGCAGGGTCGAGATTGCGAGGGTCGCCCCTCTTGGAGACCCCGTCGTTTTAAAGGTCAGGGGCGCAGAAATTTCTTTAAGAAAATCGCAGTTAAAATCAATAACAGTCAAACCTGTCTGATTTTTTTTAATGCAAAGTTAGAGGTGGCTAACAGAAAATGGAAAGTGAAGTTTTAAGATTTTTACTGGTAGGCAATCCGAATTGCGGCAAGAGCACGATATTTAATTCCCTTGTCGGCGGCAACGCGCACGTCGGCAATTATTCGGGCGTCACAGTCGAAAGAAAAACGGGAACTTTTGAGGTGGGCGGCATAAAGATTTCAGTCGAAGACCTGCCCGGCGTTTACAACATATCGCCTTCGTCGGCGGAGGAGGAAGTTGTGCGCGACACATTGTCTTCTGGCGATTTCGACTTGATTGTGAATGTAATGGATTCGTCAAATCTTGAGCGCAACTTGTTTTTGACAATCCAGCTTGCGGAAATGGGGTTGCCGATGGCGGTCGTCTTGAATATGACGGACGAGCTTGAAAGCAAGGGGCAGTTTATCGACGAAAAGGAGCTTTCAAATCTTTTGGGCGTTCCCGTCGTAAAGAGCGTGGCTTACAAGTCTTCATCGGCGGCGTCTTTAAAGCTTTTCCTTTTGGATGCGTTTTTGAAAAAGCGCGAGCCTAATTTTTTGTGGTCGAAGTTTAAGGACAAGCCGCTTTACAGCGATGTTTCGCAAATTTCCCACTTGATTGGCAAAAGCCTGCCGAAAGAGTCGGCGGATTGGGCGCATTGGCTTGCGATAAGGGCAATGGAAGGCGACAAGTCCATTTTGGAAAAAATCCGCGCTTCATCAAAAGAGCTTGCCGACGCCATAGAATTTACTTGCGGAAAAATCGAAAGCGACTTCGGCGAAACTCCCGCGGGTTTGATTGCCGCCGCGCGGTTTAAGCTTGCAAACGACATCGCAAGAAAAACGCTCTTTGGCAAAAATACCAAAACCCAAAGCCCTAAGGAGTTGTATTTTTTAGATAAGCTCTTCTTAAACAAATATTTGGGTTTGCCGATATTCTTTGTTCTGATGTTTTTGACATTCCAGTTCGTCTTTGCCCTCGGCGATCCGCTGATGGGGTATATGGAAGACGCATTTGCCGCTTTAAGTTCTTGGCTTAACTCTGTTTGGGTTGGCGGCGGATTTTTCAAGTCGCTTGTTGTGGACGGAATTGTAGGCGGAGTCGGCGGTGTTTTGGTGTTTTTGCCGAATATTTTGATGCTGTTTTTGGTTCTTTCTATTTTGGAGGATTCGGGCTACATGGCGCGCGCCGCATTTTTATGCGACAGGCTGATGCGTCGTTTCGGGCTTAGCGGCGCAAGTTTGATTCCCATGCTCGTTGGGTTCGGCTGTTCCGTTCCCGCAATCATGGCGACAAGGAGTTTAAAAAGCAGGAGCGAGCGCATTGCAACCATAATGGTTTTGCCTCTTTTTAGCTGCGGTTCGAGGCTTCCGATTTACATTTTGCTCATTCCCTGTTTCTTTGCCGAAAAATACAGGGGAGTTGCGATGTTTTGTATATATTTGACGGGAATTGTTCTTGCTTTTGTTTTGGCAAAGCTTTTGAGGCTGAGCTTTTTCAAAGGGGCGGATTCTTCGTTTGTGCTTGAATTGCCCGCCTACCGTTTTCCGCGTCCGTATAACACTCTGCTTCAAATATGTTCCAGAGCCTGGGCTTTTTTAAAGAAGGCGGGAACTTTGATTTTGGGTGCTTCCGTCATTCTTTGGGCGGCGGCGACATTCCCGGAAAAAACCGTTCTTCAAAAAGATTATGACGCGATGATTGCTGAAGTGCAAAACAACGCTTCTTTGTCGGACGAAAAGAAAGCCGAGCTTGAAAGCTCCATTCTCGGCGAGCGCAGGGCGGAGATTTTTGACTATACCGTTAGCGGCAGGGCGGGCAGGTTTTTGGAAACCGCGCTAAGACCTCTTGGCTTCGACGCAAAAATTTCGAGCGCGCTCTTGGGGGCGATTGCGGCAAAGGAAGTTTTTGTGTCGCAGCTTGGCATAGTTTACGGAGTCGGCGAGGGCGACGCCGAAAATTCTATGCCTTTGCGTGAAAAGTTGGAGCGCGACTACACGCCTCTTCAGGGAATGTCGATACTGCTTTTTATCCTGATAAGCATGCCGTGCATTGCGACCGTTGCGGCAACTTACTCCGAGACGCGCTCTGTCAAGCTTGCGGCAATGCAGGTATTGGGGCTTACGGCTCTTGCATATGCGGTGTGCTTTGTCTTTTACAACGTCGCTCTCATGTTTTAAATTTTCGCAAGTAATGCGGTATTTTATGTATTTTTTTTAGTATTAAATATTTATCTTGAAAAGTGAGAATGATTATCTTAATTGTTTAGCCAGAAAAATTAAAAATGAAATATTCAAGGCAAAAAGATGAAATATTGAAGCTGATGCGTTCGGGCAAGCTTAACCATCCGAGCGCGGCGGAGGTATTTGTGGCGATGAAGGAAATATTGCCCGACATCGGAATTGCCACTGTTTACAGAAATTTGAACGCGCTTTCCGACATGGGTTTTTTAAAACGTTTAAGTTTCGCGGGCGAAGCGGATAGGTACGATTTCAATTTGGAAGACCATCACCACGCAATATGCCTCGAGTGCGGAAAAATTTTCGATTTCGACATGAAGCTTGACGGTTCAATAGAAAAAGAATTGGGCGAAAAATCCGGCTTTTCGGTTACGTCGGTAAAATACATCGTCTTTGGCTATTGCAAAAAATGTGCCTGCGGTAAGTAGGGATTTTTTCTCCCAAATTTCGGATATGTAAAAAAATATCAAAAAACGTTTGTAAAAATAAAAAAAATGGTTTGAATTTTGTCTCTTAAAAAGATAAATTATTTTTGTTTTTATGAGAGATGGAAAGTTTCTTTAAGCTCGAAAATATAAATAAAACATTCGGAACTCATCGCGCGGTGTATGATGTAAGCTTGAATGTGAATAAAGGCGAGGTCTTTTCTTTGTTGGGACCGAGCGGTTGCGGCAAGACAACGATGCTTAGAGTTGCCGCGGGCTTTGAAGAACCGGAATCGGGAAAAGTTTTTTTGGACGGCAAAGACATAAGCTCTCTCCCGCCCAACAAGCGCAAAATCAACACCGTTTTTCAAAACTATGCGCTCTTTCCCCATCTCAATATTTACGACAACATAGCTTTCGGACCGCGCATTGCAAAAATTCCGGAGTCTGAAATTGAAAAGCGCGTAAAAAATATGCTCGAACTCATACGTTTGGAGGAGCATGCATTTAAGCGTCCCGACCAAATAAGCGGCGGGCAGAAACAGAGGGTTGCGATTGCGAGGGCTTTGATTAACCGCCCTTCGCTGTTATTGTTGGACGAGCCTTTGGCGGCGTTGGACTTGAAGCTCCGCCAGCACATGCTTTTGGAGCTTGACAGAATTCACGACGAAGTCGGCATCACTTTTATTTATGTCACCCACGACCAGACCGAAGCAATGAGCTTGAGCGACAGAATTGCGGTCATGAACAAGGGGCGCATCGAGCAAATCGGAACTCCTGCCGAAATTTACGAAAGCCCGCGCACGAAATTTGTCGCGGAGTTTATCGGCGACACAAATTTCTTTGAAGGGAAAGTCGTTGAGCGTTTGGACGGCGAATATTGCAAGATAGACTTGTTCGGTTTTGGTGAATTTGCGTTTTTTAACGAAAGCAGGCTCGATGTTGGCGCAAACGTTACAATCAGCATGCGCCCCGAAAAGTTCCGAGTTTACATGGAACGCCCCGCCGATTCAGCCGCAAGCGGAATGAATTTGATAAAGGCGAAAGTGGTTGACATTGTATATCAGGGGGCGCAGACAAATTACTGGGTCATTGCCGGCGACAAGCGAATTTGCGTGCGCCAACAGCACAACAGGTGTTATCTCGACTTGCGTCAGCCGACTTGGAACGACGAAGTTTGGATTGCATGGCACAAGGACGACGTAAACATGCTTGCGGGCGTGTCTCAAAACGGCGAAAGTTAGCGGGAGGCGGGAAAAATGGCGGATTTACCTTTAAAAAATAATTTGGCGCGCCCTTCCTCGTCAAAATCTTTTGTGGAAATCTTTTTGACAATGCCTACTGCGCTATGGCTCGTCTTGTTTTTTGTAATCCCGTCAATTTTAATTTTTACAATCGCATTCCACTGTGCGGATTCTGCGGGAGGCATTGGCAGTGAATGGACTTTGGAGACGGTAAAAAGGGTCGCATCTTCAAATTATGTCGCGATTTTGTGGCGCACCATTTGGGTAAGCGCGGCGGTTACCGTAATTTGCATATTGTTTGCCGTCCCCGTAGGGTATTTCATTGCATGCGCAAACAGAAAGATAAGACCTTGGCTTTTGCTTTTCTTCGTCTTGCCGCTTTGGACGAATTTTCTCATCCGCATTTTTGCGTGGAGACTCGTTTTGCATCCCGACGGATTTTTGCGCAAGAGTCTGATTTTTTGCGGAATGTCAGACGAAGTGTTTTTGCTTAACAATATGGGGGCAGTCATTGCGGTTACGGTTTACACGTTTTTGCCGTTTGCGATTTTGCCCGTTTATGCGGCTGCCGAAAAATTCAACTTCGCGCTTTTGGAGGCGGCACGCGACTTGGGCGCGAGCAGGTTCAAGGCTTTTTACTCCGTGTTTATTCCCGGGATAAAAAAGGGGATTATAACCGCGCTTTTGATTGTTTTTGTTCCTGCACTCGGCTCTTACGCAATTCCCGATTTGATTGGCGGTGTTTCGGACGAATTGATTGGCAACAAAATCGCCCTTAGAGCAATGCAAAACAGAAATCTGCCCGAAGCCGCCGCCTATGCCGCTGTGCTTGCGATAATCATCATCGCGCCGATAGCCGTTTGGTTTGCGTTTAACCGCAAAAATTTGAAGTCGTTTATCAAGGCGAGAATGGGAGGGGAAAGATGAAATCGCGTTTTACTTCGCTTTTGGTGACGCTGTTTGCGCTCGCGTTTTTGTACATTCCCATTTTGACGCTTGTCATGCAGTCGTTTAATTCGTCGAGGTTTGGCGGGGAGTGGAAGGGATTTTCTTTAAAGTGGTACGAGGCTCTCTTTAATGATGCGGCGATTTTGGACGCGACTTTGAACACCCTCATAATCGCGTTTTGCGCGACGATATTGTCAACCATTCTCGGGACGCTGTCGGCTTGGGCGTTGCATCGCTTTCAAACCAAGCTTCAAGAGGCGAATTATACTCTTGTTTACGCTCCTCTCATTATGCCCGACATTTTGATGGGCATAAGCCTGCTATTATTGTTTGTGAGCATTGGTGCGGACTTGGGGCTTGTCACGGTTGTGATTGCGCACACAACATTTTGCGTAAGCTATGTGGCTTTCACTGTTCTTGCGAGGCTTCAAGATTTCGATTTCAGCATAATACAGGCCGCTCAGGACTTGGGCGCGGGCTGGGGCAGGATAATCCGCCAAATCCTCCTGCCTTTGCTGTGGCCCGGAATAGCGGCGGGCGCAATGATGGCGTTTACGTTGTCGATGGACGACTTTGTGGTGACTTTCTTTGTGGGAGGCCCCGGCAGCACGACTTTGCCCGTAAAGGTCTTTTCGATGATGAAGCACGGCAGCCCCGCAATCATCAACGCGCTTTCAGTAATTTTTATGTCGCTTACTTTTACGGTTGCGATAGCCGGTCAAATAATAACAAACAAGAAAAGTCATAAATGAAAAAAATCATCTCGATAGTTTTGGCTTGCGCCTGCGCGCTCGCTTTTTTTGGTTGCGGCCCCAAAAAGCCCGTTTTACATGTTTATATGTGGTCGGACTACATAAGTCCCGAGTCTGTTGAATGTTTTGAAAAAGAGTTTAACTGCAAGGTCATAATCGACACCTTCGATTCAAATGAAATGATGTACGCCAAGATAAAGGCGGGCGGTTCGGGCTACGACCTCATTCAGCCTTCGAGCTATATGGCAAAAATAATGAACGACCAAAAAATGCTTTTGCCACTCGATAAATCCAAAATCCCCAACCAAAAGTATATCGATAAAGATTTCTTAAAAAACAACGCGCTCGACAAGAACATGGATTATTCCATGCCGTACATGGTTTGCTATGCGGTTGTCGCCTACGATGCCGACAAAATCAAAAATTTGCCCGACACTTGGAACGTGTTTTCAAATCCCGAATTTAAAAAGCGTTCCACCGTGCTAAACGACATAAGGGAGCTTATCGGCATTGCGCTCAAAGTAAACGGATTCAGCTTCAACTCCACAAACGAAGCGGAGCTTCAAAAGGCAAAGGAAACAATTTTGAAGTGGCGCGAAAATGTTGCCAAGTTTGACAACGAAGGCTATAAAACGGGCATCGCAACGGGCGAGTATGTTTTGGTGCACGGTTATAGCGGAGACCTTGCGCAGGTTCTCTTGGAAAAGCCGAATCTTAAACTCATGTTCCCGAAGGAAGGGCTTTCGATTTCTTGCGACGACTGGGCAATCCCCGCCGACGCAAAGAATGCGGATTTGGCTCATGCTTTTATGAATTACATGGCAGAGCCTGAAATTGCAGTTCAAAATATGGAATTTTCGCAGTACGACGCGGTGAATACCGAAGCCAGAAAGCTTATGCCCGAAGAATTGCGAAACGCTCCCGCAATGAATATTCCGCAGGAAGTTTTGAATAAGAGCGAAGTCATTATGGACTTGGGCGCGGATAACGAAAAATACAATAAAATTTGGGACGAAATCAAAATGTAGTTTCTCTCCCGAAATTTTTATGCAAAAAACCGCGCTTTTCGGCGCGGTTTTTTTCGGCAATGTTTTGCAAATTGTGAGCTTTAAATTCTAAGTTCGTGGCAGTTTGAGATTACTTTTTTCAGCTCGCTTTCGGTAAACCAGTGCTTTTTTCCGTTAAATAAAATTAAAAATTCTCCTGTTTGCTTGTTGTAGCCTTGCATCAGGGCGAATGTGATTAGGTTTTTATTTAGGTTGAACGATTTTAGTTGGAGTTTGCCGAGAGATTTTTTCCACGCGGCAATGTCGGTTGCGGCTAAGCGGGATTTTTCGCGGTCTGCGATTTTGCCATAGTCTCCGGAACTGTAAAGCGAAATGAAAAGCGGCAAGCCCTGGTCGAGTTTAAGCCTTGCGTTGTTTGCGGAAAATTTGATTTGCTTTAACTGCATATTGTTTGCCGACAGGTATTTGTCGGTTGCTTCCAAAATGTCGGAAACACTGCGCACCTTGTTTGTGCCCGCGTCTTTTTGCATTACTTTATTGTACCTTTCCAAATCCATTTTAGGATCGACATAAAGGAGCATTACAAGCAGAGAAGTCGGAATATCCCTTGTTTTTTCAAGAATTTCTTTTGTGGGATTTACTTTGACTTTTAAAATTACATCGCCATTGCTTTCTTTTACGATATTTTGCAGAAGCTTTGTTTTGATTTCGGCATTTGTGGTTTTACTGCGCTGGGCGTGCGCGGCGGAAAAACTTATCGCAATCGATGCAATAATTATAAAAATGTTTCTTAACGCTTTCATGATTTTATTGTATTAAGCGTAATTGTAATTTTTACAAGCTTTTTCTTAAAAAGCCTGTTTTACATATAAAACATTTTTCAGCCTGATTACTGCTTTATGCACATGGTGCAGAAGCGGATTTTCCCGTCGCGCTCGATTTTTTCGATGCCGTGGATTTCGCTTTCGTAGCCGCAGAATTTGTTTTCAAAGCTTTCGCGCGCTTTGAGATAGTCGAAAACCGCTTTTGACTTTTTGTTCAGGACTTCTCCACCCATAAGCATCGGAATGCCGGGGGGATAGGGGACTATCATTACGGCGGGAATTCTGCCGAACATGTCTTTTAATTCAACAAGTTCGACATTCTTTTTAACCACATTGCGGTAGGCTTGGGTCGGCTTCATCGCCTGGTCGGGCAATAGGTCGAAAGACTTGTGCATAAGCTCTAACATTTTTCGCTCTTTTATGAATTCGTGCATTGCGCGGCAGTGGTCTTTCAGCCCGATACCCTTGTATTTCGGATTTTTCTGTGTGAATGCCGGCATTGCCTCTTCCATTGGCGCGTTGGCGTCGTACAAATTTTTGAAGTGAAGCAGGGCGGAAAGCAGGGTTTCCTGTTTTGCGCGGTTTGTGCCGAGCGAATTTAAGAGAAGGAACGAATAATAGTCGGTCTTTTCGCATACTATGCCCTCTTCAAGCAGGTAGTTTGTGACTACTGCCGCGGGAATGCCCATTTCGGAAAGGGAACCGTCGGGATTTATGCCGGGCGTTATGAATGTAAGCTTAATCGGGTCAAGCATTGCATAGCCGTCTTCGATTTCCTCAAAGCCGTGCCAATCGTCGCAGGAATTTAAAATCCACGCGCTTTGCGAGGTGGCGAGGTATTGCGTCGGTACGTTCTCGAAGTTAAGTATTTCCTTGTCAACCTTTACCTTTCTCGGTTGCCATATTTCAAAGAACCAGTCGTTCGGGTTGCGGGATTTCAGTTCCGCCGCTATTTTTGCCACTGTTTTGCGAAGCCCTATCGCCATCATTATGACGTCTTTCCACATGCTTTCCCCGCTGTCTTCCATCATTTGGGTCGCCACGTCCAAAGAGGCAATCATATTGTATTGCGGGGATGTCGAGGCGTGCATCATGTATGCCTCGTTCAGCTCGTCGGGGTTGATTTTTCGGCTTCCGCCGTTTTTGACGTGCAGCATCGACGCCTGCGAAAACGCTGTCAAAAGTTTGTGGGTCGATTGGGCTACATATATCGGCGGAGTAGTTGGCGTGGTTTCGTCTTGGGTCATGCCAAAAAATCCGTCGTAAATCGGATAAAATTTTGCGTAGGCGTACCAGGCTTCGTCAAAATGAAGGTTGTCGGAAATGGGTTCGAGGGCGCGCTTCAATTTTTTTACGTTGTAGCAGACGCCGTCGTATGTCGAATTTGTTATTGCGGCGATTTTAAGCGTCTTGGGGCGCAGGTCGGCAGGAATGATTTTGCTCTTTTTTATTTTTTGCGCGACGGATTTTTCCGAAAGCTCCGAAAGCTTTACGGGACCCATTATTCCCCAGCGGTTTCTGCGCGGCTTCATGTAAATCGGGTAGGCGTCGGCGTTTACCATCGCATAGTTTAGCGACTTGTGGCAGTTGCGGTCAACAAACACGACGTCGTCGGGCAGAGCGATGCTCCGCCATATTATCTGGTTTACGTTTGAAGTTCCGTTTAGGACGTAGTATGTCAAGTCTGCCCCGAACACTCTTGCGGAATTTCTTTCGGCATCTCCCGTAACCCCGCTGTGGTCGAGGAGAGAGCCGAGTTCGGGTGCGGAAATCGAAAGGTCGCTTCTGAAAATGTTTTCGCCGAAAAACTTAAAGAGCGCGACGCCCGAAGGGTTCCGCAAAAATCCCGTCCCGCCCATGTGCCCCGGGGTGTGCCATGCGTATTTGTACTCTTCCGAATAGTCTATGAGCTTTCCGAAAAACGGCGGATACAAGCCCTTTACGTACTTTACGAGATGTCGCTCTATTCTGCCCGCCAGAAATTCTATTGTGTCGGAGGTCTTCCAAAGACAGCCCGTGAGCTGGTTTATGACTTCGAGGGGAATGTCGCTTGCTTCGAGCCAGTCGGTCAAAAGAAATACGGGGATTTTCGGGTTGCGCTTTCTTATTGCGCTTAGTACGGAAGCGGGGCTGTGCTTTGCGGCGGGGTTTGTACGGTTTATGTCCCAGTCAATGACAAGCGCGCCGAAATCCGTCCTGCTTAAAAGAAGCTCGATAGCGTCTTCGTAAGAGAGGCACGGCACTATTTTACAGCCGTGCTCCGTTTCGAGTTCGTGCGCCAGTTCGCGCAGGCGGAAGCTTTCGTCGTTTCTTGTGTCAAATTGGTTCGACACTATCAAAATCGGCCAAGATTCTTTTGATATTTTCATTGTTAAGGTTTTTTTGATGGGCTTTTTTGCGTGAAAGTGCGAAGCTTGCGAACCTCGAAAACAATGTAAAACCGCCGATTTTATTCCGCACTTGAAAAATAGATTTATGAGATTGGTATTTTTGACGGATTTATCAAGCAAATTTAAAAATTTCCAAAAGAAATTTTTGAGCGAAAATGCTTGTAAAAACAATGGTATTATATTGCTATGTTATATATTGGAGCTTTTTTATGGATTTGGCTTTAAAAATTATAAACGGCTATCGTTTGGGCATTGAAGAGGCTGAGGATTTTTCAAATTCTTGCGGCGTTTTGGAAATGTGCGAAATGGCGGACGCCGTCCGCAGGCATTTTTTTCAAAACAAAATAGAAACCTGCTCCATCGTGAATGCGAGGTCGGGCAGATGCCCCGAAAATTGCAAATGGTGCGCCCAGTCCGCCCACAACAAAACAGGCGCGGAAGTCTATCCTTTGCTCGGCCGCCAAAAACTTTTGGACGTCGCAAAATCTTCGGACGCGGCGGGAATTGCGCGTTTTAGCATTGTAACTTCGGGAAGAGCTCTCACTGATGCGGAAGTGCAAGAAATTGCAGAGGCAATGATAAAAATGCGCTCGGAGACGGGCTTAAAGCTGTGCGGCTCTTTGGGGCTTCTTTCAAAACCCCAGCTTAAAACTCTATTTGACGCGGGAATGACCCGCTACCATTGCAATTTGGAAACCGCGCCGTCTTATTTCCCAAGCCTTTGCTCAACGCATACTATTGACGACAAAATAAAGACCATAAATTGGGCAAAAGAAGTCGGGCTTGAAATTTGTTCAGGCGGAATAATCGGCATGGGCGAAAGCAGCCGCCAGCGCATCGAGCTTGCTGTGAAGCTTAGGGAAATCGGCTCTATGTCTATTCCCGTAAACATATTAAACCCCATAAAGGGAACTCCCCTTGAAAATTCAAAGAGGCTTTCAGACGACGAAATTTTGAGGGCGTTTGCGATGTTCAGGCTCGTAAATCCGACCGCCCACATCAGGTTTGCGGGGGGCAGAATTCTTATAGGCGCTCTTCAAAAAATGCTTTTAAAAAGCGGAGTCAGCGCGGCGATAGTCGGCGACATGCTCACAACCGTCGGCGCAAAACTTTCCGACGACTTTGCGATGTTTGAAAATCTTGGCTATGACTTTAAACGAACTTCTTGAATTTGACAGGGAGCATATCTGGCACCCGTACACTTCCGCATTAAAACCCTTGAAGGCGTATGCCGTTGAGTCGGCAAACGGCGCGCGCATAAAGCTTTTGGACGGCAGGGAATTGATTGACGGCATGTCCTCTTGGTGGGCGGTTGTGCATGGCTACAACAATCCCGAAATAAACGCCGCAATTTCCGCCCAGCTTAAAAAAATGAGCCATGTGATGTTTGGGGGGCTTACGCACGAACCCGCCGTCATTCTTGCCGAAAAGCTTTTGAAAATCGCCCCGCAAAACTTGAAGCATGTGTTTTTCTGCGACAGCGGCTCAGTTGCCGTGGAAGTCGCAATGAAGATGGCGCTTCAATATTGGAACTCAAAAGGGAGGGCGTCGAAGACAAAGTTTGCCACAATCCGCCTTGGCTATCATGGCGACACTTGGAACGCTATGTCGGTTTGCGACCCGATAACGGGAATGCACAAAATATTTTCGGGCGCGCTAACTGCCCAAATTTTCACCCACTCTCCGAAAATTCCCTTCGGCGGAGTTTGGGACGACTCCGACCTTGCAGAGCTTCGCGACACTTTGCGCAAAAGAAGAGATGAAATCGCGGCTTTGATTTTGGAGCCGATAGTGCAGGGCGCGGGGGCAATGCGCTTTTACCATCCCGAATTTTTAAAGGGCGCAAGGAAAATTTGCGACGAATGCGGGATTTTGCTCATATGCGACGAAATCGCCACGGGTTTTGGCAGAACGGGCAAGATGTTCGCCTGCGAGCACGCGGGCATAGCTCCCGACATTATGTGTGTCGGGAAAGCCATTACGGGCGGATATTTGAGCTTTGCCGCAGTTTTGGCAAGCAGGGATGTAGCCATTTCCATATCGGAAGGCGAAGCGGGAGTTTTCATGCACGGTCCGACTTTCATGGCAAATCCCCTCGCCTGCGCCGCCGCGAATGCGAGCCTTGATATTTGCGTTAGAGACGGCTATCTTAAAAGGGTTTTGCAGATTGAAAAAATACTTAAAGCAGAACTTGAAAGCGCAAGGGAAATCGGCGGCGTTGAAGACGTCAGGGTTCTTGGCGCGATAGGCGTGGTTGAAATGCGCGAAAGCGTCGATGTCGAAAAAATTCAGGAAATGTTTGTAGGGCGCGGGGTTTGGATAAGACCCTTCGGCAGGCTCGTTTACCTGATGCCCCCGATTGTCATATCCGACGAAGATTTGCGGAAGCTTTCCTCCGTTTTGGTTTCTGTTTTAAAGGAGATTTCAAAAAATGTTTGAGGAGCTTGAAGAAATAAAGGCGCAGGGGCTTTACCGCAAATTCAATACTTTTGCCGTTCGCGGCGAAAAGGTGTTTGGCGGCGGCAGGGAATATTTGAATTTCTCTTCGAACGACTATTTGGGAATTGCCTCTTCTATCGAAATGCAGCATGAATTTTTGCGCAAGGCTTCGGAAGAGACGGATTTTTTGATGGGGTCAACTTCTTCGCGACTTTTGGTAGGCTCTTTTAAGGCTTTTGAAGAGGCGGAGGGCGAAATTTCAAAAGCGTTTGGCAGACCCTGCCTTTTCTTTAACAGCGGCTATCACGCAAATACGGGAATTATCCCCGCCCTTGTTTCGGGCAGGGATTTAATTCTTGCAGACAAGCTTGTCCACGCGAGCATTATTGACTGCTTGAAGCTTTCAGACGCAAAGTGGATGCGTTTTTCCCACAACGACATTGGGCATTTGAAGTCTTTGCTTGAAGCGCACCGCTCGAATTTCAGGCGCGTATTCATTGTCACCGAAAGTGTTTTCAGCATGGACGGCGACTTTGCTCCGCTTCGCGAGCTTGTCGAAATCAAAAACAAATACGGCGCGTTTTTGTATGTTGACGAGGCGCACGGCTTCGGCGTATTCGGAGATGGCGGGTTGGGGCTGTGCGAGGAGCGCGGAGTTCTTCAAGACGTAGATTTTATAATGTGCACTCTCGGCAAGGCGTTGGCAAGCGAGGGCGCGTTTTTAATATGCTCCGAAGAGGCGAGGGAAATGCTTGTAAACAAGGCGCGTTCTCTCATCTTCACAACCGCAATGCCTCCCATAAACGTTATGTGGACGCTTCTTTCTTTTAAAAAAATGCGCTCGATGAATTTTGAAAGAAAGCACTTGAAATCCATCTCTCAAAAATTCAGAAATTCGCTTAAAAACGCGGAAATATTGGGAGAAAGCCAAATTGTCGCCGCGGTCGTGAAAGACGCGGGCAAGTGTGTCGCTCTTTCCAAGCTTTTGGCGGAGGGCGGCGTCTGGGCGTCCGCCGTGCGCTATCCGACTGTTGCGAAAAATTCGGCGAGGATAAGATTTTCGCTTTCGGCAAGCCTCTCCGAAAAAGACGTGGATTTTTGCGCGGAGCTGTTTAACGATAAAATTTCTATTTTATGAAAATTTCTTGGATAAAAAAGGAAAGCTCGGATAGTTTGATTTTGTTTTTCGGCGGTTTTGCAAGCGGCGAAAACCTGCTTGAAAATTTCGATTTTGGCGAAAACGACGTGCTGATGTTTAGCGATTATTCGGATTTTTGCGCGGAGATTCCGAATGAAATATTTGAATATTCAAAAGTGAGCGTAGTTGCGTGGTCGTTCGGGGTCTGGGTTGCGGATTTCTTGGAAAGCCGTTTGCCGAAAGCCGATGTGCGCATTGCGCTGTGCGGTTCCACAAGCCCCGTTGACGACAATTTCGGGATACCTTCGCAAATTTTTTCGGGCACTCTTCAAAACTTTTCAGAGCCTGTTTACGAAAAATTTTTGCTTAGGGTTTTTGGGGCGGCGAACTTTAAAACCTGCAAGGAAATGTTTTCAAAACGCTCTTGTGCGGATTTGAAAAAAGAGCTTCAAAATCTGGCTTGCGCGTTTAAGACGTTCAAGGCAAATCCTGAAAATTGGACGCGCGCAATCGCCGCCAAAAACGACAAAATTTTTCCGCTTTCAAACATGAAAAACGCTTGGGGCGAAAAGCTTGAAATCGTTTCGGGCGAGCACTTCCCGCTGTCGCTTTTTAATAGCGGGATTGAAAAGCTATTCGCCGACGCGCAGGAAGTTGGCAGGAGCTTTGAAAAGTCGTTTGCCAGATACGAGAAGACGGCTCTCGTGCAAAAGCGCATAGCTTCCCGCCTTGCCCAGCTCACTTTAAAGCGCATAAATCCAAGCGAAGTGAAAAGGGTTTTGGAAATAGGGGCAGGCACGGGCTTTCTCACTGAAATTTTGGCTTCGGAAATCAAAAATGCGCGCTGGTTTTTGAACGATTTGAGCGAACGCAGCTTCGACTATGTGCGCGGAATTTTTGAAACGCCGCCGACGTTTATCGCGGGAGATGCCCAAATTCAGGAACTGCCGCAAGACATAGACTTGATTGTGTCTTCTTCATGCTTTCAGTGGTTCGAGTCCCTCGGCGATTTTATCGAAAAGCTTGCGCGGAGTTCCTCAAAAGATTCCATTATGGCGTTTTCGACTTTTCTTCCCGACAATTTCAGGGAAATCCGCGCATTGACGGGCAAGGGGCTGAACTATGTAGGCATTGTCGGCATTGAGGCTATGTTAAAGCGCGCCGGCTTTGAGCTTTTGTGCGCGGAGGCGGAGACCGTGAAGCTTGAATTTGAAAAGCCCATTGACGTTTTGAAGCATTTGCGCGACACGGGAGTTACCGGCACTTTTTCGGAGTTTTGGACGCCGTCAAAAATGAAGATTTTTTCGAGGCAGTACTTGGATTTCTTCCCGTCCGAAAAAGGCGTGGTTTTGACCTACCGCCCCGCGTATTTCATATCAAAATTCATTGGAAAAAAGGAAGGCTGAACATGGCAGTTTACTTTGTGAGCGGAATAGACACTTCTTGCGGAAAGACTTTTGTAACGGGCGTTTTGGCTCGCCGCGAGCTTGAAAAAGGGAAAAGTGTCATAACGCAGAAATTTGTGCAAACAGGCTGCGAGGGAATTTCGGAAGACATCGAAGCCCATCGAAAAGCCATGGGAATTTCCCTTCTTCCCGAAGACAAAGACGGCACGACTTGCCCCTATGTCTTCAAGTTTCCCGCATCTGCGCATTTGGCGTCGAGAATGGAAAACACGGAAATAGACGTCAAAAAAATATCATCAGCCACAAAAATCCTCGCGGATAAGTTTGACACTGTCTTTATCGAGGGCGCGGGCGGGCTGATGGTTCCTGTAAGCGAAAATTTTTTGACGATTGACTATATCGCAAGGGAAAACCTGCCGCTCATATTGGTTTGCAGTGCGAAGCTTGGGTCGATAAACCATTCGCTTTTAAGCCTCGAAGTCTGCCAAAAAAGGGGCATAAACGTCGCAAAAGTCGTATTTAACAACTATCCCGAAGAGGACGCGAGGATCTCGGCGGAAACTTGTTCGTACCTGAAAAAATACGTCGCGAAGAATTTTCCGAATTGCGAGTTTTTGGAAATATGAAAGAAGGGCATCCGCTAAAACCGTTTTTGCCGTGCGGCGCAAAGCTTCTCATGCTCGGTTCGTTTCCGCCCAAGATGGAAAAATGGTCGATGAATTTTTATTATCCGAACTGGCAAAACGACATGTGGCGGATTTTCGGGCTTGTGTTTTTTGGCGACAAAAATTTCTTCGCGGATGAAAGCCTTAAAAAATACAAGGAAACGGCAATAAAGCGTTTTTTGGAGGAAAAGGGAATAGCTGTCGCCGACAGCGCAAAGGCGGTCTTCCGCAAAAAAGGCAACGCAAGCGACGCCCATTTGGAAGTTTTGGAAAATTTTGACTTTTTGTCTGCGCTTAAATCCATGCCCGAATGTTTGACGCTTGCCGCTACGGGGCAAAAGTCTCTCGAAACAGTTTTTAAGACAATTCCGCCGTCGGATTTGAAAATCGGCGAAAGCGCGGAGTTTTCCGCTTTCGGAAGGAGCTTTAGGATTTTCAGAATGCCGTCTTCTTCGCGGGCATATCCGATGGCTCTTGAGCGCAAGGCGCAGTTTTACAAGGCGATGTTTTGCGCTATCGGCATATTGTAAAAAAATGCTTGCCCAATTCTTGCGGTAATTTAAAAGTGGAAGAAAAAAGAAAGGATTTTTTATTATGCACATGGCGGACGCTTTGGTATCTCCCGCAGTCGGAGGGGCGATGTTGGCAACGAGCGCGGTTTTAATTGGAATCAGCGCGCGCAAGGTCAGGGAAAATTTCGACAATTCCAAAATTCCCCTCATGGGAGTGATGGGCGCGTTTGTTTTCGCAATGCAGATGATAAATTTCACAATTCCTGCAACGGGGTCGAGCGGGCATATAGGAGGCGGCATGATGCTTGCAGCTCTTCTCGGCTCTTATCCCGCCTTTTTGGTGATTAGCGCGGTCTTGATTATTCAGGCCCTGTTTTTTGCCGACGGCGGGCTGCTCGCGCTTGGCGCAAACATTTTCAACATGGGATTTTGGACGTGCTTTATCGCATACCCCTTGGTTTTCTTGCCGATAGCAAAAGATTTTTCGAGCAGAAAAAGAATTGTTTTGGCTTCGGTTGCATCTTCGATAGTCGGCTTGCAGTTCGGCTCTTTTTGCGTTGTTTTGGAGACGCTGTGTTCGGGCGTAACGGAGCTTCCGTTTGGCGTTTTCGCCGGTCTTATGCTTCCAATCCATTTTGCGATAGGCGCGGTTGAGGGTGTCCTTACGGCTATGCTTATTTTGTTCTTGAAAGAGGCTCGCCCCGAGCTTTTCAACGCCGAAAATTCGGGCAGGTCTCTTTCCTTTAAAGCAGTCTGCGGATATTTGGCATTGGCGTCATTTGTGATTGCGGGCGCAATATCCCTATTGGCTTCCGAATATCCGGACGGTTTGGAATGGTCGATTGGAAAAATCACGAAAGGCGAAGAGTTGAGCGCGGGCGGAAAAATTTACGAAGCGTTTTCTTTAATCCAGACAAAGCTTTCGGTGTTCGCAGATTATGCCGTGCAGGGCTTGGGCGGCACGGCAAGCAGTGTAATTGCGGGGATTGCGGGCGTTTTGATTGTCGCGCTTTTCATTGTTTTGTACGCGAATTTTTTAAGAAAAAGGCATTGTGAAAGATAGCGCGGACAGCATCGCTTTTTCGATTGCCTCAATGCGGGAGCTGGAAACTTTTTCCGCTTCCGACTCCCGTTTTGCCTCGATTGGCGCGTCTGTAAAAATTCTCGCAAGTTTTGTTTTTATTTTGTGCGTCGTCTCTTTCGGCGTTTACGATTTGAGGGTTCTGCTTTTTTTCGCATTTCCCGCCATGTTGTGGATTGCGGTTCGCCCGCCCGCAAAAATATTTTTTAACAGGCTTTTGATTGTTTTGCCGTTTGTGCTTTTTACGGGAATTTCAAATTTGATTTTCGACAACTCCGCGGTTGCGCTTCCGTTTGGTTTTGAAGCCCGCGGAGGGGCGGTTTCGTTTTTCACGCTTTTATGCAAGGCGGTGTTGTGCGTGGGAGCCGCACTTTTTTTGGTTCTTACAACGCCCATAAACGCCATTGCGGGCGGGCTTCGCAGGTTTAAGCTGCCATGCGTTTTGGTTTTGCAGACGGTGCTCACTTTGCGCTATTTGGAAGTTATGCTCGACGAAGCAGGGCGCATGCACTGCGCTTATTCTTTGCGCGCTCCGAATTTGAAAGGGATTAAATTTTCCGACTGGCACAAGATTGCGGCGCGTCTTTTTTTGCGGAGTTTGGACAGGGCTGAAAATATTTATTCAGCAATGCTTTGCAGGGGATTTTGCGCCCGAAAGACAATGGAGTTTTACAAGTCGAAAGAGAGTTTTGCGGAAATAGCGGCTCTTGTTTGCTTTGCTTTTTTCTGCTTTTTTTTGAGGTTTTCGGATTGGATTTTTTAAGGGGAGCAATGGTAAAAATAGAAAATTTGAGCGTTGAGTATGGCGGAGGAAATTGCGCCTTAAAGGACGTTTCTCTTGAAATAAAAGAAGGCGAAAGCGTCGCGCTCCTCGGTGCAAACGGGGCGGGCAAATCGACGCTTTTAAAAACGCTTGCGGGGCTTTGCAAAATTTCAAGCGGGTCTGTCGAAATAAACGGCACGCTTTTAGAGCGCAAAAATTTGCGAAAAATCCGCTCCGACATCGGCTTTGTTTTTCAAAATTCAGACGACCAGCTTTTCTCTTTGACCGTTGAAGAGGACGTTGTTTTCGGGCTTAGAAACATGGGCTTTGATTTCCAAAAATCAATGGAAATTGCAGGCGAAACAATGGCAAGCTTAAACATATCGCATCTTGCCAATCGCTCCCCGTCGCGGCTTTCGGAAGGCGAAAAAAAGAGGGCGGCGATTGCCTGCATTCTTGCGATGAAGCCGAAAATTTTGCTTTTCGACGAGCCGACTTCCCAGCTTGACGCGCGTTCGACGCGGCTTTTATGCGAACTTTTGAAGTCTTTGAAAGGGACGAAAATCATTGCGACCCACGACTTGAAAGTGGCGGGAAGCGTCTGCGAAAAAGCGGCGGTTTTAGACAATTCACGCCTTGTTAAATTCGGGAACGCCTCTGAAATTTTGTCGGATGAAAAGCTGCTTTTTAACTGTTCTTTATTATAGGTAAATTTATGAAAATATTGCATTACAACTGTGCCGCGGGAATCAGCGGAGACATGAATTTGGCGGCGATGCTCGATTTGGGCGTCGATAAAAATGAGCTTATAAAAGAGTTAAATAAGCTACATTTGGACGGTTGGGAAATCCAAACTTTCAAGGACTCGCGCGGGGGAATATTCGGGACGCGCGTCGAAGTGGTGTGCGAAGATTTGGAAGAGCATTCGCACCACAATGAGAAGCATCATCATCACGAAGAACATCACGAGGGGCATTGCCGCGAACACCATCATCACCACCGCCATTACTCCGACATAAAGGCGATGATAGAAAATTCCGATTTGTCTTCAAACGTGAAGGAAATGTCGATTAAGATATTTGAAAAAATCGCGCGCGCTGAAGCTGAAATACATGGCAGAGAAGTCGGCGATGTTTGCTTTCATGAAGTCGGGGCAGTTGATTCCATAATCGACATTGTGGGGGCGGCGGTTTGCGTCGAACTTTTGGGCATTGAAAAATTCACTTCGTCGAAAGTGGAGCTTGGCGGCGGAACGGTCAAGTGCGCGCACGGCATTATGCCTGTTCCGGCTCCCGCCACCGCTCTTCTTGCAAAGAACCTGCCCTCTTCTATTGGCGCGGCAGAGTGCGAGTGCGCAACCCCGACGGGCGTCGCCATCCTTGCCGCGCTATGTTCCGAATTTGAGCCGAAAATCGAAGGCAAAATTTTAAAGTGCGGCGTAGGCGTAGGGCATAGAAATGTTGAAGGGCTTGCAAACGTTCTGCGTGTAATGCTGATTGAAAGCAAAGAAAATTCAGATGAAAACAAATCCGAAAAGATGTATGAAATTTCCGCGAACATAGACGACATGTCGCCCGAAGAAATTTCATATTTAACCGAAAAGCTTTTCGAGGCGAACGCTTGCGACGTCTGGCAGGAAAGCATTGTCATGAAGAAGAACCGCTTGGCAGTGAAAGTTTGCGCGCTCGCAAAGTCGGAAAGTTTGCGCGAAATAAAAGACTGCTTTTTTAAATACTCATCTACGATAGGGCTGCGCCAAAGCGAAGTCTTGCGCGAGTCTTTGGAGCGCGAAACGTCGAAAGTTGAAACTTCGCTTGGCGAAGTCCGCTGCAAGATTTCCGCTTTTAAAAATTCCCAAAAAAAGAAATTTGAATTTGAGGATTTGAAAAGGTTGGCAAACGAAAAATCAATTTCAATCAGTGAGGTTTTGCAAAAAATAAGAGATGAACTTTCGAGATAAATTGCGCTCGCATTTAAAAAGCAAGCGCGTTGCAGTCGCGCTTTCGGGCGGGGTTGACAGCTCCGCATTGCTTGCGTTTTGCGCGGATTTTTTAGGGCGCGAAAACTGCTTGGCAATCACCGCCCATACTCCCTACATGATGGCAAGAGAAACCTCTTATGCCGAAAAGCTTGCCGCGCGCTTTGGTGTGAAATTTCTTAAAATCGAAATCGGGGTGGACTGCGAAATCCTGAAAAATCCGAAAGACAGGTGTTATGTCTGCAAAAAATTTCTCTTTGAAAAACTTAAAAAAATTGCGGCTGAAAACGGCTTTGAAATCCTTGCAGACGGCACCAATCTTGACGACACCAAAGACTTCCGCCCCGGAATGAGGGCTTTGCGTGAGCTTGGAGTGGCAAGCCCTTTTTTGGAGTGCGCAATCACAAAAGATGAAATACGAGACCTTGCAAAATCATACGGTTTGGAAGTTTCCGAAAAGCCCGCCTACGCCTGCCTTTTGACGCGCTTTGAACACGGAAGGGAAGTTTCGGAAGAGATGTTAAGGCGCGTCGATTGCGCGGAGGAGTTTTTGCAGGACTTGGGTTTTTTGCAGGTCAGGGTAAGGGTGCATTCAAACTTGGCACGCATTGAAATCGCGCGGGACAAGTTCGGAGAGTTCATGCAAAAGCGCGAGGAAATTTGCAGGAAGATGTCGGGCTTGGGGTTTAAATATGTTTCGCTCGATTTAAATGGATACAGGCAAGGAGCAATGAATGAAAAAGATTGAAGATGTTTTGTCGGATTTCAAGGCGGGCAAGCTCTCGGAAAAAGAGGCACTGAAACTGATTTCGGACGCGCAGACGATGGATTTGGGGCATACCAAAATCGACCGCTCGCGCAGAGGTAGAACGGGCGTCGGCGAAGTCGTTTACGGCGCGGGAAAAACGCCCGCCCAAATTTTGGAAATAATGGAGGCAATCGTTTCGGAAGGCTCTCCCGTGCTTGCTACGCGCCTGAGTTCGGACGCGATGGAGCTTCTTGAATCCAAGTTTCCGCAGGGCAGGGCAAACCTCATTGCGCGCACTTTTTCCGTCGGGGCTGAAAACAGGGAATCTTCGGAAGGATTTGTGGCGATAGTTTCGGCGGGCACTTCCGATATGCCCGTTGCGGAAGAGGCGAAAGCTACCCTCGAATTTTTGGGAGTGAATGCAGAATGCTTTTACGATTGCGGCGTCGCGGGGCTTCACAGGTTGCTTGAAAACATAGGCAGAATTAGGGAAGCGCAGGTTGTCATTGCGGTTGCGGGAATGGAAGGCGCGCTTGCAAGCGTGCTTGCGGGTCTTGTTAAAGAGCCGGTAATTGCCGTCCCCACAAGCGTGGGCTACGGTGCAAGCTTCGGCGGGATTGCCGCCTTGCTTTCAATGATGAATTCATGCGCAAACGGGGTGAGCGTCGTAAACATCGATAACGGATTCGGCGCGGCTTACAACGCCTGCTTGATTGCGGGAAAATCCCGCTTGTAAAAAAACGGAGGCAAATCAGCCTTTGCCTTAAAAACTTGTATTTGACGATATCTCTAATCAGCTTACGGTTTTACCATTCTTTTAATGGCGCAAAAAAAAACCGCCTTGTCGGCGGCGTTTTTATTTTGTGGACCAGCCGGGACTTGAACCCGGAACCAACGGCTTAAAAGGCTGCTGCTCTACCATTGAGCTACTGGTCCGTTAAATAAAGCTTATGAAATTACTATATTGATTTTGTTTTGCAAGAAAAATTTTTAAAAAATCAAAAAATATTTTGTCTCGCAGTTTTATTTTATTGTTCCTGCCGTATAAAAGCGCACAACCCGCTGTGTGATTGCGGTCAATGCTTCCGCGGGGGTTATGTTTATTGTCTTGCAGTAGTCTTCTATTGTAATTGTTTGGGAGCGCGTCGAGCCGATTATGACTACTTCGTCGGAAAGGCGTATATTGGGAAGGGCCGAGGCGTCTATTGCCGCCTGGTCCATTGAAACAATGCCTATAATCGGTAGCAGGGTGTCGCGGACTATGACGTTTGCGCGGCTTCCAAGGCTTCTTGCAAGCCCGTCCCCGTAGCCTGCGGCGACCAGCGCGATTTTTGAGTCTTTTTTCAGTTTGTAAGTGTGGGAATAGCCGACATAGGCGTCTTTGGGCAGCTCTTTTATGTGGGCTATCGCGGACTTGAAAGATAGCACTTGTTCGGGGTTAAAGTCTCTTAAAATCGAATTTTTTTCGGGGCGTATGCCGAATAAAACAAGCCCCGCGCGCAAGCTTGTCTGGAAACAGTTTGGCAGGATTTTCGGATTGAAGACATCGCTATGGTGGACGTAGATTTTCTTTCCGCAAACCGCCGTTTTTTCGGCGCAATATTTCAGAAATTCGGCGTCGGGAATTTCCATTTCTTCGGGCGCGCCCGTGCCTGTTCCTGCAACGCAGAATGCTTCCAAATTCAAATTTGGGCTGTTTAAAAGAAAGTCTAAAATTTTTTTCGCCTCGTCTTTGTCGGGGATTGAAATTTCACTGTTTTGCGAGGGCAGTTTTAAATGCACGCTTGCGGTTTTTCCGAATTTTTTCGCGGCGGCTTCAAATCTTTTTGCTTCTTCAAGGCTCGATATCGTCGGAGTTATGTCGTTTAATACGAACTGCTCTTCTTCCTGCGGAATTGACGCACTTAAAACTATTACGGGCCAGCCTGCGCCCACTTTTCTGACCCTTACGGCTTCCGAAAGGTTTGTGACGGCGAATGCGTCCGCTCCGCTAATCATGAGCCTTGCAACCGCGGCTTCCAAGCCTATTCCGAAAGCGTCGGCGGCAACGAGCGCGATGTAGCTGCGCGAGGACGGCAGGAAATTTTTTATTCTGCCCAAATTGCGTTCAAGCGCGTACAAGTCGATTTCAATCGACGCTCTCAACTGTGTGCGGGGGAATTCCATTTTACATATTCGCGTTTGGCAAGAACTGCGGCGTCCAAAATTTCCGAAGGCTCGCAAACATATGCGAAATCTTCGTTTTTCAGCAAAAATTCTGCGATTTCGGTTGCGTTAAAAAACACGCGCTCAAGATTTTCAAAATTCTTGTCCGCCGACTTGCGTTGTTCGACAAAATATTTCGGCAGTTTTATGCCTTGTATTTCAGATGATGCTATTTCTTTTTCGATTGTTTTGCCGTTTTCAAAGGCTAAGAGGTTTGCGAAGTTTTTGCGCGAAGGGCATAAGATTGCAAATTCGCTCCGCGAAGCTTTGAGAATTTGCGCGTATGTTTTAAGCAAATTCCATGCGAAGCAGACTGAATTTTTGTTTGCCGCGCGGAATGTGGAAAGCGCGGCGGACGCAGTTCTTATGCCCAAAATGGAGCCTACCCCTTGACAAAAACCAAAAGCTGAAACATCTCTTGCATTCAAAGATGCGGCGGCGAAAATTTCGTTTAAAATTCCGAACATGTTTTCGAGCGCGCCGCCTTGTTTTGACATCGAACATATTATTTTGCCGTTTTGGGCAAGGCATGCCGATATGTTGTCGGAAGCGGTGTCGATAAAAAGGACATTGCCGTTTGATAAAAATTTTTCGCCGAATTTTTCCATAAAAACAAATTTAACATAGCACGAATTTTGGCGTTTGCCATTCTTTTTTTATAAAAGTATATTCCTTTTAATTCATATTCTTTCATGTTTTACTAAAATACGGAAAAAAGAATGCCTATAAAATCATAAGATGTTGTCTGTAAAAGCTTAAAATTCTATTGACTTTTGTAAAACCGGTTATAAGTTTCAAATTATCATGAAAAAAATATCTGCTATTTTTATATCTATTATTTTAACAATGCCGCTTTTTGCCGCTTGGAATGCTTCCACAATGAGCGGTAATTGGTCTGATTCCGGCATTTGGAATCAGGGAACTGTTCCAAGTACTTCCGATGATGGCGTAAATATTGGTGCCGGTACTGTTGTAACGATTGACAGCGCGGTTGATCCTGTCAAGTCTATTTTTGTAAAGCCCAATGCTTCTATTGTTTTTATGGAAGGTGCGTCGGTGACTTCTGCCGGACTTACCTTGGATGGAACGGGTACCAATTTGACTTTTTTGGGCGGTAGTTATGTGACATCTTCCCGAATAAACCAAAAACAAAACGGTTGCGGAGATTATATTTTTGGTGGAATAGATGAATTTGGCAAATTTAAAGCCGCTGTTGCAAAGAGCATAAACTCAACTAATCGCTTGCAGATGATGTCGGGAACAACCGCAACTTACAATGTTGCAGCTTCAAATTTGATTACCCAAAAAAGCTCAGGTTTGGATGACAATGCAATTTTTTACACTACGGGCGAATTTCAACAGATGCAGGGCGAATTTGTTTTGGATTTTTCAAACATACTGCTTCAAGACTTATTTGATGCCGGTATTGAAGGTGGAACGTATTATGTTGCTTTGGTTTCGTTTGGCGTTACCTACAAAACTCTTGGCGGTTCTGAATTTGCGCCGACTTTGTCTGACAATAGCGTATTCGGAGATTTTGTTTCATTTGAAGGCTTTGAATGGGCAAACGATTCAAAAAATAACAACACTTTGTATGCAGTGTTGAATATTAATCCATCGGTTCCGGAACCTTCAACATACGCGGCAATTTTTGGTGCTTTGGCATTGGCTTTCGTTGCTTACAAAAGACGCAAGTAATTTTTTCATAAAGCAAAAAAGCTTCGTTAAAAAACGAAGCTTTTTTTATTGTCGTTATTTCGGCAGGATTTGCGAGAGAGCCTTTGTGACGCCGCCTTCGTTGTAGGAGTAGGTCTGGAAACGTGCGAGTTTTTTTATTTCGTCCAAGGCGTTTGCCATGGCGTAGCTGTATTTGGCGCGTTTTAGAAGCTCAATGTCGTTTAGATAGTCGCCGAACGCGGCGGTTTGGTCGATGCTTACGCCGAGCGAGTCCTGTATCAGTTTAAGGGCATAGCCTTTGTCGGCGAGTTTGTGGGTGATGTCCATCCATTTCAGTCCCGAGATTTTAACCTGAAAATCTCCGCGCAGTTTTTCAAAATGAGGGAAGGCATTTGTAGCAGGGTTTATTAAGTCGCAAATCGTGAATTTGTAGAAAATGTCGTCATCGACTTGCGATATGTCCTTTACGGGCTTCAAGTAGCCCGAATAGCTCGAAAGCCGCGCCAGAAAAACGGGGTCGGGATTTTCGATGTATGCGAATTTTTTGCCCGAAAGCACTATGTATGTGCCGTCGATTTTCCGCGCGATTTCCAAAAATTGCCGCACGTCGTCTTTTGAAAGCTCCAATGACAGAAGCTCTTTGTCCGCCTTTGTCACATAAGCTCCGTTTTCGGCGGCGAAGAAAATTTCATCGACAATTCCCTTAAACTTGATTTTCATGTTGTGGATTTGCCTGCCGCTTGCCGCCACAAAGGCAATTTTATTGCGGCGCATTCTCTCGAAAATATCAAAGAAGTCGGGGGGAAGCTCCGCCTTTGAATTTAGCAGAGTTCCGTCCATGTCGCTTGCTACAAGTCTGATGTCGGGCAAATCCATAAGGTAAAAACTTTCTTTGATTTGCCCTGCTTTGTCAAGCGCGGGATATTTTGGTTTTTTGCGGCATTAAACATATTCCGTAAAAATAATTAAATGGAATTGGAATTTGACGAATAATAATTTGCAATGATTTTATGGGAATTTGAAAAAATCTTTTGGTATGAAAATATGAAAATGTTTAAAACAAAGGAAATGGAATGAATATAAAAGATATATTTAGTCTCGACAAATTGGTTCTCGCAACTGTCCTGCTTTGGATTTACAGGATTTTTCTCTGCGTTGTGGTTATTGGCGGCGCAGTAAGCGGTTTGGGGCTGATTTTTAACGGAGAGTTCTTAAGCGGCTTGTTTGCCATTGTAATCGGCATTCCGCTCGGCGTTCTGTTTTTGAGAATTTGGGTCGAGCTTGTCTATTTGGTTGTGGCAATACACGAAAAGCTGAGGGAAATCAGAGATATTCTGAAAAATAAAAGCAGCGGAAAATCCGAATAGCAAAAACAAAATATTGTCTTTTCTGCGAACGGGCAAATGCGCGTTCGCTTTTTTGTTGGTATTTTTTTAACTTGAATGTTATTAAATTGTTTCGTAATATTTTGACAATGAAATATTTTACTGCTTTGCTTCTTTTCCTAACGCCTGTTTTGGCTATGTCGGATATGATGGTGTCGCTTCTCGAGGCGTTGACGGCTGCGGATAAATCAAATAAATGTGTTTTGCTTTTTTATGGCGTAAATAATCACGAATATGTTTCTTTCAACTCCCGCGTTCGTTCAGATAAAAATTTTGGAAGACTTGCAGAAAGCAAACTGTTGACGGTGTCTGTTGGCGACAAAGGCTTGGCGATGCAGAAGCTTGCGGGAAGGCCTGTTAAGCTTTCAAACTATAAAAAAGCGGAAAAGTACAGAGAAAATGCTTTAAAAAAGGAGGATAAGCTATATGCTTTGAATAACGCAGTTTTGAATGACCTTAAAATCGAGAAAACGGGCATTTATTTAATCCACCCCAAAACAAATTGCGTTGAACCTCTAAAGTTTATGCCATTTGCCGGAGAAAGTTTTTATATAAGTTATAATTCCCTGCTCATAAAATCCGGAGAAAAATTGACCAAGCCAAATTCCAAAATTTCTCCGATTTGGCGAGAAGATTTTGACGGCGCGATGAAATCTGCGCTAAAAAACAACAAGGTCGTGCTTATAAATTTTGCGCCCTATTATAGGATTAGCAACGATAACACAATCGCAAATTATGCCTCAACACACGCGGAGTGCGTAGGCGTATTTTTCGACAGGTCGAATGAAGGCGCATTTTTGTATGACGGCAAATTTAAGGAACGCCACATGGAGCTTTTGAAGAAATATTATCCCGACTGGGTTCAAAACAGGCTGGCATCCGGCATAATACTGATAAATCCCGCATCGGGCATGGAAATGGAAGTGCGGGGCGCGGGCGTAAAATTTGAAAGGTTAAAAAACATAATAAGGGCGTTTCAAAACGGCAGAATCGAATACTATTTGCATGACGGCGCGATATGCTATGGCAACGATTGGGAGTCTGTGAAAGAAATGGCGGCGGCAAAGGGCAAGAAAATTGTTGTGCTAAATGCAAAAGTTCTCCCGTTTTTGCCCAAGGGCTTACAAGATAAATATATATTGTTTGCAAATAGCGACGATGCAAAATATGAAGGCAAAAAGGAGCTCGACTCCATAGACGTATTTATGACTGTTGCCCACTCTTTACAGAATGCGTGCATTTACAATCCGCAAAGCTGCAAATATAAAATAGTTTCGGTTGGCGATTTGAAAAACCTGTAAGCTTCGGGCGGTTCGGGTTTTTCGGGTAAATCCGTATTTTTCAAGCTGTTAAAAAGCCGTTTCGGGCGGGAAAAAACAGGATTTTTTTGCGAAAAATGCTTGTAAAAATCCAAGCGATATACAGCATTTCTCTAATTATGGCAAAAAACTACCAATACCATTTTATCCCTAACACCCACCTCGACAGAGAGTGGACTCTCGACTTTGAACATACACGCAAAATGACTGTGGACTTCATTGACGACCTCTTGGTCATAATGAAGAAAATTCCCGAATACACATTCTTGCTCGACTCTCAGGCTGTTCCGCTTGAAGACTACTTGGAAATCCGCCCCGAAAAGCGCGCGGAGCTTAAAAAGCACATTTCGGCGGGGCGCATAAATGCAGGCCCTTGGTACAGCGCGCTCGACATGAATACAATCACGGGCGAATCTGTCGTAAGAAATATGCTTTACGGGCACTTGACAGTCGAGGAATTCGGCGAGCCGATGAAAGTCGGCTACACTCCGTTCGGCTGGGGGCAGGTGAGCCAGCTTCCGCAGATTTATAAAGGTTTCGGCATAGATGTAGCGATGTTCTACCGCGGTATTACCCGCGACCAGGCTCCGCGTTCCGAATTTACATGGCGCGGCGCGGACGGCTCCGAGCTTTTGGTTTCGCGCTTCGGCATGGGCGCGCGCTACAACTTTTATTTCGGCGTATGGCGCAAGGCGTTATACAAGACGCAAAACCATCGCTTGCACCGCCGTTTCTTCTGGCATGAAGACTCATCTCCTTTCAAGCTCTGCGACGAATCCAACCGCTACAACCACGGCTATGTCTTCCCGAATGATTGGAAGATGGATAAGGACGCCGCAGAAGACGCTTTCAAGAAGCTTGTTGAAGAGGAAAAAACGCACTTCGGCACTCCGCACATTGCGCTCATGCACGGCATGGATACTTCCACTCCCGACTTGCGAGAAGCGGAAATTCTGGAGCAGTGCAAAGATATTGCAAAGAAGGACGGCAACGTGTTCTACTCTTCTTTGGCGCGTTATGCGAAAGACTTGAAAAAGGCGGTAAAGGGCGAAAAACTCCCCGTGATTGAGGGCGAAGTCCGCCATTTGCAGATGAACAAGTACGGCTTTAACTACATCGCAAACGACATCATTTCAGCCCGCACGAGGCAGAAAGTTCTGCTTGCCCAGACGGAAAACGCGCTGATAAAGAAAGCGGAGCCTTTCGGTCTTATGGCTTGGCTAAACGGTGCGCCGTGGCTTGAGCCTTTCTACAACCTTTCATGGCGACAGTATTTGAAATGCCACGCCCACGACACAATCGGCGGTTGCGGCATCGACAGAATTGAGCAGGACGCGACTTACCGTCTGCGCGATTCCATTTCGATTTCCGATATGATTGCAAGCGAATCGCTCTACGCCTTGCAGGCTAAAATCGACACTTCCTCCCTCGACAAGAATGCGCTTATCTTGACGGTATTTAATCCGCTTCCCTTTGAAAGGTCGGAAGTTGTTTCGGCGTTTGTGGATGTCGCCCGCGAAATTGAAGGCAAGGGTTTTGCAATGGAAGATTTCGAGGGCAATCCCGTCGAATTTGACATCTCTTCCACAAACTATTACGGCAAAGTTTTCCGCGACCATGCCGACTTGGCTTTGATGAGTTATGCCGATGAATACGAATTGAATTTCTTTGCGGATAAAGTTCCCGCATGCGGCTATAAAACTTATCTTTTAAAGCGCATAAAGGACGCGCAAAAGGCAAAGTCCGCAAAGGGTTTCGAGCTTGAAAACGAATTCTTGAAAGCCAAAGTCAATTCCGACGGCACAATCACTGTTCTTGACAAGGTTTCAAACCAGGCTTACGAAAACTTAAACAGCTTTGAAGACGGCGGAGAAATGGGGCACTCTTGGAGCCACGTTTCGCCGATAAACGATTTGATTGTTTCGTCAAAGGGCGTGAAAGCAAAGCTAAGCCGCGTCTCATCGGGTGCGGTTTCAAATACAATCAGAGCCGAGTTTACCCTGAAAATTCCTTCCGACACTCCGCGCTCTTCCGATTATATGGATTGGCGTCAGTCAACAAGGCTCGCAAAGGATTTAATCCCGACAACATTTGTCGTGGAATACACTTTGAAGGCAGGGGCAAAGAATGTCGAAGTCAAGGTCGAATTTGAAAACAAGTGCCGTAACCACCGCTTGCGCGCGGTTTTCAATTCGGGCGTAAAGGCTGAAAACAACTTTGCCGAATCTGTTTTCGACGTTGCGGTGCGCCGCCATATTCGCGACAAGAAAAATCCGTATGTCGAATTCCCCGAACTCACCTTCCCGATGGCTCGTTTCTCGGGGCTTAGAGACGCCAAAAGAGGCTTCGCTGTCTTGGGTGGGGGCTTGCACGAATACGAAACTTTTGCGGACGGCAAGTATGCGCTTACAATCACCCGCGCGTACGAAAACAAAATCTGCACTTCCGGCGATTTTGACTTGGAATACAAGCCCGGCGACCTCTCGCAGGGCATCGGTTCTCACTCCTACAAATATGCCCTCTGCTTCGGCGATTTCGGCGAAGATTACGAATTGCTCTTTAAGCAGGCGGACGAATTTTCCGCTCCGCTTTTGGCGGCGGAAACAAAGTCGAGAAATGGCGGCAAGCTTCCGCTTTCGGCTTCGTTTATGTCGCTTGAAGGCGATGCAATACAGCTTTCTGCGGCAAAGAAGGCGGCAAGGTCGAATTCGATTTCGCTGCGCCTTTTCAATCCGTCAGGCAAGGCTAAGAAATGCGTCGTAAAATTTGCAAAGCCCGTGAAAGAGGCAAAACTTTGCAACCTTAACGAAGAAGCGTCAAAGCGCGCAAAACTCGCAAACGGCGGCGTGGTCGTTGAACTCGCCCCGAAGAAAATACAAACAATATTGGTTGATTTAAAATAATGAAAGCAAGAATCATCAACGGCAAAAAATGCGAACTTAAAGGCGGCAGGCTCTATGTTGACGGCGTCTGGAAGTTTATGAAAACGGGCAAGCCTCTGCGCGACTACGGCAACAAAGAGCAAATCGAAGAATTGATTTCGCACCTGCCGATTTTGGCGAAAAAAGGCTATACGAATTTGGCGTTGAACTGCTACTGGCACCACTTCGACTTTGTGGGCGACGGCACAATCTCCGCCGACATCGAGCCTTTGCGCAGGCTGATTGACGCAATAAACGCAAACGGAATGTTCGCGTCTTTGTCGGTGGAAACTTACGGCGTTGGTGGCGGAACTCTGCCTGCGGGCTTTTGGAAAGCCTATCCGAACGCCGTTGCGGTTGACAGCAACGGCGAAAAGGCAAGCGACACCGAATATGCCTACGCTTCCGTTGTCCCGTCATTGTACGATGAAGACTATTTGAGATGTTCGCGCAATTTCATACGCAACCTTTCAAAAGCCTTGTCCGACAAAGATTTCTTGTATTGCGAAACAACAGTCGAACCCCAGTACATGGGCTCGCGCTATCTCGACTACTCCGAAGCCGCAAAGAAAGCATACGAAGCTTGGTGTGATAAAAACTGCAAGTATGCGCCAAAGTTCCCCGAAACTTTCCCCGCTCCCGAAGAATTTGTAAACGATGTTTCTTGGAACGTATTCCGCGCCCATTGGCTCGCCGACTGGGTGAATAACGACGCTCGCGCCTATCGCGAAGGTTTCGGCGAAAAGCCCGTCTGGATTGCTTCCGACTATCTCGACGCAAACGAAAAAACAATGTGCGCGCGCATGGGAAGCCCTATGAATTTCCTCTTGAATCTTGTCGAACCCGACATTTTGCAGGTCAACTGGACATGGCATTTCGACGACCGCCACCCAAATGCAAAGGCATACGCAAGAGTCCGCGAAGTCATGAACGCAACTAAGCGCGACTGGGTTATAACGGAGCATATGACAATTAACGGCACAGACTACTTCCCGCACGAAATGGAAGCTCTTTTGCGAAATACGATAGAAAATTCCACAAATTTTGGCTGGGAATTTGTCGATGTTGCCGTTGACAATGTCGATCCGTCGCAGGAAGGCGTAGTGATAGCGGGGTCGTTTAAGCCGCTCAACTTTTCGGTTTACAATAACGACTGGTCTCCGAAACCCTCAATGGCAATCGTTGACGATAGATGGGACGAATGGATGTCAATCATCAAGAATAAATAACCATTTTTTGCAAAGAGTCCGCAAGTCAGGATTTTTTATGCCAAACGGCGCAAGACTTTTCCCCCTGCGCCGTTTTTTGTTTTAGGTTTTTCAAAATTATTTCTTTATTGAATTTGCCGGCAAACTTAAAACCTCAAAAGCAAAGGCGCAGTCCGCGGGATGCGGGCTGCGCCTCGTTTTATTGACTATAAGAAGAAATTACCAAAGGGAATAGAGGTAGAGGAAGTATAGGGCTGCCGCCGTTCCCATAATCATAATAAGGGAAATGTTAAGCCCCATTTTGTAAGAGCCGTTGTTTTCGCTTTCGGAAGCGTCTCCTGCCGCGAAATTGAGCTTGTAAAATCTGAAACACAGGAATGCGAATATCAAAACCAGCGCGGTCAAAACCAAAAAGCCCTGCGAGAATACCACTTCCACAAAGAAGTCCCAAAATCCGTATTCCGAGTATGATTTCATCTTTCTTCCCTTAGAAAGAGCCTTCGGGCATAAAGCCCGAAAGCCCCGTATCCTATTTTATACCTATAAAAAAATTACTTTCTTCTTCTGTACGCCGCAAAAGCCAACGCCAATGCCCCAAATATCGCCGCATAGGTCGAGGGTTCGGGCAGAACTACAAGCAATCCGCTGTCGGTAATTTCATAGCCCCAAGAATAGGAGTATTCTTTGCCGTTTACATTCAATACAATATCTTCGCTTTTTACCAAATCTTCCAATCCTATAATCTTGGAAACATCTTCCCAATTCATTACCGAAAATTTTAATGTCTCCGAATTGAATTCCGACCATTCAAAATCTTCCAAGTTTATTACAAGCTTTGCGCCGTCTTTAAAGTTAAACGATGAACCTTCTTCTATTACAAACTTGGTTGAAGAATTTAAATCGGTGTTTATTACAATTTCCGAATATTTTGAAAGCGTCAAAGTTGAATTGTTGACTACTTCAAATTCCGCCCCTTTTTCCAGAGTCAAAATCGCCCCTCCCGAAATTGAAGAACTGGTGTTTAATTTTGCCGAAATAGAAGCACCGCCTACGCTTACAGGTTCATATTTCCTAATTGAAAAATTATCGTCCGATGATTCCATTGAAAAATTTTTAATGATGCCGTCATTCCAAATTGTATTTTTTATGTTTTGACTTCCCTTTATATTATTTAAATTAGCTTCACGTAAATCCGCATTGGTAAAATCAGTACCAACAAGTGTTGCATTGACGAAGCCCGCATTTTGTAGATTTTGTCCGGATAAATCCCAAGCGGACATATTCAATCCCGTAAATTTTACACCGTACAGATCTTTTATTTTCCAACTTTTTGTATTGTAGAGATTTCCTGAATTGAATCCCAAAACTCCTTCAAAATTCGCACCCCTTATTATAGAACCTGTCACTAAAGTACGTTCAAGATTTGTATTGGTAAAATTAATATTGGAAAGATCGCAACCCGATAAATCCCAACGCAAAGAATCATTGCCGGAAAAGTCATTTTCAGAGAAATCAATTCCACTTAAATCTTTGTTTTTATAACTTGCAGTGGAATAAAGTTGCTCCTTGGTAAATCCGTTGCTTGTTGTCGAAGAGAAATTTGCGCCTGTAATTACTGCTCCTTCTAATTTTGCATTTGTTAATTTGGCAGAACTTAAATTAGCTCCACGTAAATCCGCATTGGTAAAATTTACGCCTTCCAAAATAGAGGAATTTAAGGAAGTCCCAATTAACAATGTATCATACAATTCTGCATTTGTTAGATTTTGTTTTATAAAATTCCAATTAGATAAATCTAAATTTCCAAGTTTTATTCCCTCTAAATTTTTGTCTTTATAACTTACAGTGGAATAAAGTTTTTCTTTCGTAAAACCTATTGTTTTTGTAAAACTGGCATTTTTGACTATTGCATCAGTAAAATTTGTATTGGACAAAGTATTTTTATAAAAACTCGTTCCAGTTAAATTAAAACCTGAAAAATCAAAATTGGAAAACAAGTTACCATTGGAATCAAATTTTATTCCTGAAAAATCCTTATTTTTGTAATTTACAGATTTTTTAAGGTTATCTAAATTTATATTTTTTAAGCTGGCAAAATTTGTATTATAAATAACTGCATCTGTAAAATTTACATTTGTAAGATCTGCCGAAGAGAAATTCACCCCTGAAAGAACTGAGTCACTAAAATTGGCATTAGATAAATTTTGTCCTGAAAAAGACCAATCGCTAAGATTACATGCGATAAATTTTATATCTGTCAGATCTTTATTTTTGTAGCTTGCCGTAGAGTATAGTTGTTCTTTGCTAAGATTTTGTTTCCCTTGAATTTGAATACCATTAATAATTGCATCGGTAAATATTACATCGGTAAAAAGAGAACCAACATATGTTTTACCATTTCCCAATATTCCGAATTTAACGTTTGTCAAATTTGCATTGGTAAAATTAGATCCTCTAATATCTGCATAATAATAAGCCTGGGATGAAGCATTATCATATCTATAATAAGCAAAAGTAGAATCTCTTAGATTTGCCCCGATAAAGCTACACCCTTTCATACTTACATTTGCATGAAAATAAAAATCACCCCCATTAGTATAGGTAAAGTCTTTATCAACAAGATATTGTCCATCATAATTTTTATTATCAGCGGCAAATGATATGAGATTTAGTAATACAAATAGAAAAGAAACAAAAAATTTTTTAATATTCATTTTTTTTACTCCCTTAAACATTCAAATATTTATTTTGCAAAACAACGATTATGGCGTTTGCGATGTTTTCTGCCATCGAATTTAATTCATTAGTAGGAAATGTTCTCAAAACCAATTTGATGCTGTGTCTGCTTGCAAGTTTATTGAAAATAAACTGAAATACACTATTCTCAGTTTCTTTATTTCTTGAGGAGCAAATAAGAATATCTAATTGCTCTTTTTCAAAAGAATCAAAAACCTTTATGAAATCATCAATATAATCTCCATAGCTAATTATCCCAATTTTCTTTGGACCACATTTTAAGATTGCGGAAAAATCATTATTTCCTTCTATCTCATTTTTTTTCAAAATCTCTACATTATTTAAATTACTCATTTTTTCAAATAAGAGATTTAGCGTTGTTGTTTTTCCAGTGTTAGCGTTTCCCGTTAAAACTATAATGTCCATAGTATTCCTTGTTTATAATCTTGAAGAGCTATACAGTATTTATAATACTATGCGTTTTTAATGTTTATAACAGATTGAGAATTAGATTATTAGAGTTTAGGGCATTGTAAGGCGAAGAATAAAAATACCAAGTTTAGATTGTGTTTAAAGTTTCAAAAGTTCCAATATATCAAACAAATCCAATCTAAAATTGAAATTATAACTTGACCATAGTATTATAAATACGATGGACACTATATTAAATTCAGCTAAGAAAGTATTAGGTGAGACAACGGTTTCGGCTCTCGATTCGGCAAGGTTTGTCAGGAATATTTTGGATGCAAAGCCAAGTGATAGCAAATTGACGGATGCTCAGTTTATTTTAAAGGTAATTGAAGTCGGATTGCGCCATATCCGCACAAAAGAAATGTCATTTTATAAAGGTTTTGAGTTGTATTATAAAACCAAGAAAGACATTCTCCGTCCCGATTCGCTGAGAGACATTAGATATTTAGGGAATCGCTTGATGCGTTCAAATCCCCAACTTGCCAATCGCAATTTTTCGGAACTATCCCGCTTGGACTGCGAAGACTGGTTAAACGATACATTTTTAACGCCGAGTCAATTCAATAAAGGCAGGTCGTTTTTGCATGCGATATTTGAATTTGCGATCCGCAGGGAGTGGTGCGACAAAAATCCCATAAAGCGAATCGAACGCCGAAAGGTAATCGAAAAAGAAATCATACCTTTGAAACTATCCGAAACAAAGCGGCTAATCCAAACCGCACAACGCGAAAGCCACGAATACGCCGTAGTTGCCGCGCTCTTGATTTACGCGGGAATTCGTCCGCGCGAAGTCCGCAGGCTTTCTTGGTACGATATAGATACCGAAGAAAAGACAATTACTGTCCGTTCGCAATGCTCAAAGACAGGCGGCGTAAGGCATGTCGAAATACCTCCCATTCTCAACAGGATTTTGATTGTCAACAAATCCGAAAACGGTTTGCCTATTTGCCCTACGAACTGGCAACGCCGCTGGCGTAAAATCAGGGATAATTCGGGATTTAAGGGGCTTTGGGTGCAAGACGTTCTTCGGCATACCTACGCAAGCTACTTTGCTAAAAGATACTCCGACCTTCCGCGCCTCCAGCTGAATATGGGACACCGCGACCTATCCCTCCTCCGCTCCCGATACGTCAATATGTCGCAAATCTCTAAATCCGACGCGGCGGACTTCTTTAACTGATTTTACGTTTATTGTTTTTTCAGGGCTTCTATGACGTTCGGGGGGACGAACGAGGCTATTCTTGATTCGTCGTAGTATGCCACTTGCTTTATAATTGTGGAGCTTGTGAAGAAATATTGCTTTGAGGGCATTAACAGCACTGTTTCGATGTCGCCTTCCAAGTGTCTGTTCATTTGGGCGAGCTGGTATTCGAATTCGAAGTCGGAAACCACTCTAAGCCCTCTTATTATGATTGTCGCATTGTGTTTTTTTGCGAAGTCAACCGTAAGCCCTTCGAGGACTTCCGCGCTTGCGAAAGGAAGCCCCGAAATGTTTTCGCGCACGAGCCTCATTCTTTCTTCAAGCGAGAACATCGGGTTTTTGGAATTGTTCGGGGCGACAGCCATAATGATTTTGTCAAAGAGCTTTCCCGCTCTTTTTAAGATGTCCAGATGTCCGAGAGTGATTGGGTCGAATGTGCCCGGATAAATTGCAATTTTCATTTTTTTGCAAGTTAGGGTTAAATTATCTTGCATATGACTGTTATTGAAATCATAAACGAAGGCAACGCTTTTTTAATATGAACGTACCGAATTTTTTAACGGCGATGCGCGTGATTTCAAGTTTCGCGGTCGCGATTTTGCTTTGCATTCCGTGCAAATATCTCGTTTCTGCCGCATTTGTTTTGTATGTCGTGGGAGCGGTTACGGACTGGTTTGACGGGTATATCGCAAGAAAATGCAACATTGTGACCAATATCGGCAAGTTTATGGACGCGCTTTGCGACAAGATTATGGTCATAGGTCTATTTTTAGTCTTGCTTGGGCTTGATATGTTTGGCGGCTATGGGGATTTTTGGAAGATTACGGCGATATTTTGCGCATTCTTTTCAAGCGCGCGCGAGTTTTTCGTAAGCGGAATAAGAATGATTGCCGCTACAAAATCCATCGTTTTGGCGGCTGAAAATCTTGGCAAGTACAAGGCGGCTTTTCAGATGTACGCAATAGGGGCAATCATTTGCGCAAAAATGATGGTGGTTGATTTGGGAATTGCCGATTGCTTTTTGACGCCCCTTGCGTTTTATTCGGGTATGGGTGCGCTGGTTGTTTCCACAATCTTGTCGCTGATTTCGGGCGTTGGATATGGTGTCCGCTATTCTTATTTGTTGAAAGGGTAGCAGTGGACTGGCGCGTATTTTATCCGTGGCTTGGGGTTGCTCCCCAAAAATTTTGTGCAAGTCTTTCAACCTTGTTTTTTCTGGGGGCGTTGAAAGCTCCGGGTACTTGGGGCAGTGCGGCGGGATCTTTGTTTGTCGCGTTTTTGCTTTCGCGTTTTAACCCCGTATTTTACGTTCTATTTGCGGCATTCTTAATTTACTTTTCTATAGGTATTTGCGAAATCGGTGAGCGGGTCTTCAAGTTGAAGGACCCCGGCAAGATAAATTTCGACGAATTTGCGGCGATGCCCGTATGTTATTTGTCTGTTTATCTTTCGGGGGCGTTATGGCATCATTTTTGGGTGTGGATATTGGCGGGGTTTATCGTTTTCAGATTTTTTGACATTGCAAAGCCTTTCGGCATAAAGCGCGTGCAAATTTTAAGCGGCGGACTGGGCTGTGTTATAGACGATGTTTTGGCAGGCGTCTTCACAACATTGGTTTTGTATTTCGCAAGTCTTTTTTATTGTTAAAAAAAAGATGTTGACACGGGCGGTTTGGCGTAGATTATAAGAAGTCAAAATTAAACTCTCGGCAAGGAGTGGGTGCGAAAGCCCGCTTTTTTTTGTCATTTAAATTTTAACTACATAACAAAGAAGAACATCATGAGCAACAGCAGCGAAATATTGGCAATCATCGAGTACATGGAGAAGGAAAAGCAGATTAGCCGTGAGGATATGATTGAAAAAATATCCGCAGCCATCAAGCAGGCCGCTTCTAAAAGCTCTTTGCATTCGGGCAAGGATTTGCGCATAGAAATCAATCCGCGCACGGGGGCAATCAAGGCTTGGACTGCGCTGAAAGTCACTGATTCCGTTGCAGATCCCGCTTGCGAAATACACATCGACAAGGCGCGCCTCTATTTGCCTGATCCCAAAATCGGCGACGAAGTTTTGCGCGAAATGGATTTGAGCTCCCTTGGCAGAATTGCCGCGAAGAATGTTTACCAGAGCATAATCCAGAGCGTGCGCCAGTTTGAAAAAGAGCGCGTCTATGTTGAGTACAGGGACTTGGTTGGCGATATTGTGACAGGCACTGTGCGCCGCCGCGAAAAAGGAACGCTTTTGGTAGATTTGGGCAAGAGCGAAGGCATAATTCCGCGCCGCGAGGCAATCCCGGGCGAAGATTTGGCTATTGGCGACAGGGTTCGCTGCCTGCTCTTGGAAATCGAAACCACTCCGCGCGGTCCCGAAATCATTTTAAGCCGCGCAAGCTACAAGTTTGTAAACCGCCTCTTTGAATTGGAAGTCGCGGAAATCACCGACGGCAGTGTGAAAATCGAGGCAATGGCGCGCGAGCCCGGGTATCGCACGAAGATTGCGGTTTCGAGCTCTGACCCCCGCATCGACCCCGTTGGCGCGTGCGTAGGTTCGGGCGGTTCGCGCGTAAAGAGCATTGTCAGGGAATTGGGCGGAGAAAAAATCGACGTAATTAAGTATTACGATGACCCGAGGCTCTTGCTTGAAGAGTGCATCAAGCCAGCCAAGGCGAAGAACGTTCGCATAATTCCCGAGCAAAAACTGATTAAATTTGAAGTTTCCGACGAAGATTTGAGCGTTGTAATCGGCAAGAAAGGTTCAAACGCCAAGCTTACTTCCCGACTTTTGGGATGGAGGCTCGATATTGAGCAGGAGGCTAAGCAGAATGTCGGTATCAACGACAAGCTCCAAGCTGCCGCGGGATCTCTTGCGCAAATTTTGCCGAACATTACGGAACACCAGGCAATGATTCTCGCAAATAACGGCTTAAACAGCATTGAAACTTTCCACGACGTAACTGTCGAAGATTTGGCTGAAATGGGATTTTCCCCCGTCGAAGCGGAGGAAATATTGAATACCGTAAAGAAATACGGCGTGTAAAATCGGGGAGATTTTAACCTTAAACGGAAATAAAAAATGGGCGTAAGAATACATGAACTTGCAAAAGAAGTCGGGCTGACAAGCAAAGAGGTCATAGACTTCATAAATTCTCGCAAGGAGCAATACGGGCTTGAAGTCAAGAGCGCGTCTAACTCCATTGCAAACCTTTACGCCGATACTATTAAAGGCGACATCTTAAAGAAATCGGCCGAAAAAACGGAAGAGGCGTCTGAAGCTCCTTCTGAAAAAGCGGAATCCGCTCCGGAGCCGAAACCCGAATCAAAGCCTGCCCCCCAACCGGAGGTTAAAGCAGAAGAAAAGGCTGAGCCCGTGGCGGAGAAAAAGCCCGTGGAAGTTCCGCCGTCTGTTTCGCAGAATGTTGCAGAGCCGAAGCGTCCCGCTCCCGCTCCGAAAATTCCGCCCATGCAAAAGCGTCCTGCGCCTTTGCCTCCGCGTCCGATTGTAAAGCCCGCCGTTCAAAAGCCTGTCGAAGCCGCAAAAGCTCCCGATTTGCCGTCGGCGCGCATAGTTCAGCCCGAAGTCGTGGTGCGCGAAGCCCCCAAGTCGGCTCCCGCTCCCATGGTTCCCCCGCGTGTAAACGCTCCGAAAACTCCTTCTGTGCCGCCGAAAATTCCGATGACGCCCAAGTCGCCTTCGGTTCCTCCGCGCATAAATTTACAGCAGGTTAAAACGCCAAATTCTCCCGCGCCCATACCGCCGCGCCCGGGAGTTTCTAGCCAGCCTACCCAAGAACCGGGCAAGGCGAAGATAATTCAAATCAAGCCTCCGATAATCGTAAGGGATTTTGCAAAGGCTTTGGATTTAAAGAGTTTCAGGCTCATTTCCGAGCTTATGGATATGGGCATTTTCGCTTCGATGAACCAGACTATCGAAGAGGATATTGCCGTAAAAATTGCATCAAAGCACGGTTTTGAATTGGACATCAAGCACAGGGGCGAACAGCATGCCCGCGAGCTTGCCGCACAGGCAAAGAAAATCGCGGAGGAAAAGGCTGAAAAAGAAGATCCGAAAAATCTTGAGCCGCGCCCTCCGATTGTCTGCATTTTGGGGCACGTTGACCACGGCAAAACGACTTTGCTTGATACCATCAGAAAAACCAACGTTGTTGCGGGCGAAGCGGGCGGCATCACTCAGCATACCGCCGCCTACCAGGTCGAACTGAACGGCAAAAAAATAACTTTCCTGGATACTCCTGGGCACGCGGCGTTCTCGAAAATGCGCGAGCGCGGCGCAAATGTAACAGACATCGCAATCTTGGTTGTCGCCGCCGACGACGGCTTTATGCCGCAGACGGACGAGGCGCTCAGCTTCGCGCAAAAGGCGGGCGTTCCCGTTGTTGTCGCCATAAACAAAATGGACGCAAAGGGCGCGAACATCGACAAGGTGAAACAGCAAATGCAAAAGCGCGGCATTGCACCCGAAGACTGGGGCGGAGAAACCCTCTGCTGCGGCGTTTCGGCATTGAAGGGCGAGCATATCGACGAACTATTGGAGCTTGTTTTGTTGCAGGCTGAAATGATGGAGCTTAAAGCAAACCCGAAGCGCGACGCAAAGGGCGTTGTCATCGAATCCCAAATCGAGCAGGGCAGAGGCGCGACCGCAACTGTAATCATAAGGGCGGGAACTCTGAAAACGGGAGATGTCATCGTTTCAAAAGGCAATATGTGCAAGGTCAGGGCAATGCTTGACGACAAGGGCGCAAAGCTTCAAAAGGCTCTTCCCGGAACTCCTGTTTTGGTCATGGGCTGGACAGGCGCGCCTGAGGCGGGCGACGAGTTTGAAAAGGTATCAAACGACCGTGTTGCCCGCAAAATGGTAGAAGAATTTGAAGAACAGCGCAAAAAGGCTCTTGCGGCTTCCAATGTCACTAAGCCCGCAAGCATCGAAGACTTGATGGCGGCAATCGAAAGCAAGGATCAAAAGACTTTCAAGTGCATCGTAAAAAGTGATGTTTTCGGCACTGTAGAAGCCTTGGTTGCATGCTTAAAGGACATCAAAAGCGATAAAGTCGCCCTTGAAATCATCGGTTCTTCCGTAGGGCAAATCACCAAAAACGACGTTGATTTTGCCTCCACAGCGTCTGCGTCAATCGTTGCATTTAACGTTAAGCAGGACAACGGCGTTGCAAGCCTTGCCAAGCACGAAAACGTTGAAATTATCACCCACAACATCATTTACGAATTGATAAACAAGGTTCGCGAAGCAATGAAGGCTCTGCTCGATCCCGAACTTCGCGAAAACAAGCTTGGTGCGGCGGAAGTGCGCCAAATATTCAATGTTTCCAAGGGCGGAAAGGTCGCGGGTTGCATGGTAACCGAAGGCATTGTAAAGCGCGACAAGTTCTTGCGCATATACCGTAAGTCCAAGGAAATTGCAAAGGGCAAAATCGCAGACATCAAGAGGTTTAAAGACGATGTTACGGAAGTCCGCGCGGGATACGAATGCGGTATCGGCGTTTCCGGCTTTAACGACTACGAAATCGGCGACATTTTTGAATGTTTTGAAATTTTGGAAGTCCGCCCCGACTTATAATTGAAATTCCTTTTTTATGGACAGCAGAATAGTAAGGGTTGGAGAGCTCGTTTTAAGGGAGTTGAGCGGAATTTTGCATTCGAGGTGGCGTTCCGAGGCTGTTGCCATCACGCTTACCCATGCCGAAGTTTCGCCCGACTTGCGCAAGGCTCGCATTTATTATTCGGCAATCGGCGGGCGCGAAGCCGCCGCGGGCGCAGGCAGGTTTTTGTCGCGCATAAAAAAAGAGCTTAAATCTTTGATGACCAAGAATATCACGCTGAAATACACTCCCGACTTGGAGTTTGTTTACGACTATTCTTTTGAGCGCGGGGCGCGCGTCATGGATTTGATAGAAGAGCTTGAACAATCCGAAGGGGAAAATTCAGGCGAAAGCTGATTTGGATTTTTTCCGATAGTAAATTATGGACGGATTGCAAGAGAACAAAAAATTTTTCCCGAAATTTGAAGGTGCTTTTTCAGAATTTGCGGAAAGCGTAAAAGGCGGAAAATTCGCCGTCGTCGGGCATATGCGTCCAGACGGCGACTGCATAGGCTCTCAGGTCGCGATGGCGTATTTGTTGCGCAAACTTGGCGCCGCGGAAGTTGTGTGCCTCAACAAAAACGATGTTCCGTTTCTTTACAGGGAATTTACTTGCGGCGAAAAATTTTTAAATACCGAAGATTTTTGCGACGAGTCTTTTGAAATTGTGACGGTAGATTGCGCCGACCTGAAAAGGACAAGCGACGAGCTTGGGCGCAAATTTCCCGTTCCGTTTGCCTGTTTCGACCATCATGCTTCAAACAAGCCCTACGCAAGGCTGAACATAATAGAGCCTTCCGCAAGCGCGACAGGCGAGCTTTTGGCGGGGCTTATGGCGGACGCGGGTATTGAATTTGGAGATGACATTGCAAGCGCGCTTTATGTCGCGCTCATGATGGATACGAGGCAGCTTACGACTTCAAACACGAATTTGAGGGCTTTTGAAGTTGCCACTTTTTTGGTGTCAAAGGGGGCTGATCCCGCCGATATTTCCGTAAAGCTCTATCAGCGCGAGAAGTTTGGCAGAATGAAGCTTTTGGCGCAGTTTTTGCAGTCGCTTACCATGCACTACGATGGAAGAGTTTGCATAGGTCTTTTAAAGAGCGGAGTTTACGAAAAAACAGGCTCTTCAAAAGAAGACAGCGACGGCTTGGTTGACTACGCAAGAAACATAGACGGCGTGGAAATCGCCGTTTTGCTGGAGGATTTGGCAGATGGCGGAGTTAAAGGCTCTCTTCGCTCGAAACGCCCTGAAATGCAGGTGAATGAAATTGCCGCGCACTTTGGCGGCGGCGGGCACTTCGCGGCGGCGGGCTTCAATGTCAAAATGTCGATGGACGAATTTTATCCTGAACTTTTAAACATAATCGGGGAACATTTAAAAAGGTAGTTTATGGAGAAAAAAATTGCCGACTACGAAGGTATTTTGCTTATAGACAAGGCGCAGGGGTGCACTTCGCATGACGTTGTAAACGATGTGAGGCATATTTTGAAGATGAGAGCGGTGGGACATGCCGGAACTCTCGATCCTCTGGCGACCGGGCTTTTAATAATTCTTGTAGGCAAGGCAACCAAGGCTTCCCAGTATTTGATGAGCGTTGACAAGGTTTACGAAGGCTCGTTTAAACTCGGAGAGGAGACAAACACTCAGGACAGCGAAGGCGAACTTGTCGCAAGCCTGCCTGTTCCCGCGCTTTCGGGGGAGGATTTGAAAAAGCAGATGGCGTCTTTTTTGGGGGATCAGTATCAGACTCCGCCAATGTTTTCCGCAAAAAAAATTAACGGCGTGCCTCTTTACAAGCTTGCGCGCAAGGGGCAGGAAATCGAGCGCGAGCCGCGTTTTATCCGTATTTCAAAATTCGAGCTTTTGGATTGGAATTCGGAATCGAAGGAGGCAAAGTTCAGAATTGATTGCAGCAAGGGAACTTATGTCCGCACTGTTTGCCACGATTTGGGAAAGCGCATCGGCTGCGGAGCGCATATGACTTCTTTAAGGCGCGTGAAAAGCGGCCAGCTTGATATTTCAGACGCGGTTTCCATAGAGGAATTGAAAGAAATGCCGCCGTCCGCCGTCCGCAAGGCTTTAATTCCCGTAAGCACGGCGGTTCCAAGTATTGCTTTTTAATGGAAAATGCGGTTCAGTCTTTGGACGGCGGCGGGGTTTTTTGCGAGCCTTGCGCGCTTGCCATCGGCATTTTTGACGCGGTGCACAAGGGGCATCAACATGTTTTGAATGCCGCGAAAGATTTTGCCGCAAAAAACGGGGCAAAAGCGTTTGTCTTGACGTTTTATCCGCATCCGTCAAAGGTCTTGGGAGGAGAAAAGGCAGGGGGATGCCCGCTTATTTATCCCGCAGACGTTCGCGCGGAACTTTTGTTGGATTTTGGAATGGACGGCGTTTTCTTTAAGGATTTCACCCCTGAATTCGCCTCGAAAACTCCGGAAGAATTTTTCGGCTTTTTGATGGAGAAATTCCCAAATTTGAAATGCGTCGCGACGGGCGAAAATTTCCGCTTCGGCGTTCGGGCTTCAGCAGATGTCAAAGTTTTGAAGGAGCTTGCAGGCGGGAGTGGCGTTGAAACCATATCGGTTTGCGGAGTTTTGGACGGGGGCAATTTCGTAAGCTCGACGCGTCTTAGGAAAGCTTTGCAAGATGGCGACATGCAGTCTTTTTATGAAATGTCCGGGCGCAACTATTTTTGCAGGGGCAGGGTCGAAGGCGGCAGAAAACTTGGCAGAACCATAGGTTTTCCCACGTTAAATTTGAAAGCCTTTGGCGAGTGTAAGCCGAAGTTCGGGGTTTACGCGTCCCGCTTGCAGAATTTGGACACGAAAGAAATTTTTTGCGGAGTTTCTAATGTAGGGGTAAATCCCACAGTTGGAGAATGCGCCCCCGTATTGGAGACAAATACTTTTGATTTCCCTGATTTCGGGGAGGGCGCGAACATAAAAGTCGAGCTTTTAAAATTCTTGCGCGGAGAGAAGAAATTTGCTTCAATAAATGATTTGAAAGCTCAAATTGCTGTTGACAAGGAGAATGCAAATAAATTTTTCCGCGTTTGTGGCTGTTAAATTTTGCGCTTAAAGGTTCAGGCAAAAAATCGATTTGTTAAACTATGAAAATTATAAAAATTCTATGTTTGTTCGGGGCGGCAGCTGCCTCTTCCATCTCTTTGTTTGCGGAAGCAAAGCCGTCTGATGAAAAAGCGGCAAGCCGCGAAGTTTCCGAAAAATCGGTAAACTGGTTTTTGGATATAAAAAAGGCGGAAAAGCAGGCGGCAAAAGAAGGCAAGCCTCTAATCATATTTTTTACGGGGTCGGACTGGTGCATCTGGTGCAAAAAACTTGTCCGGGAAACGATTTCAAAGCCCGAATTTGTGGATTATGCCAATAAAAACTTCGTGATGCTTTTGTGCGATTTTCCGAACGAAGGGGCGGACAAGGAGCAGATTGCGAAAAACTCCGAGCTTGCAAGCGCGTTTAAAATTGAGGGTTTCCCGACCCTTGTTTTGCTCGACATAAAGAACAAGAAGGCGTTTAATTTCGGTTATTCGGAAGCAAACACTCCGCAAAAGTTCATTGATTATGTCAAGAAGACGATGGAAAAATCAAACGCCGCGAAGTAGCTTTCAAGCCTCTAAGGCGGGCTTTGCCGTAAAAATTGCGCAAAATTTTCTTTTTGCGCAATTTTTGTTTATAAAACTGGCTGAAAATGCCGTTTTTTTTGTTTACGTAAAATCCGCGTTGGGATATAAAAATTTTTGTAAAAGATGCGCGTTTTTAAGTTTTTATGTTGAATGAATTTTAAAAATCTATTTGATTTTGCAAAATGAAAATTTCACCTATAATAGTCTTTGGATTCGTTTTTGCGTCTCTTGCATTTTTTGCGCCTCTTAAAGCGCAGGAAGGGGATTTGCAAATCGCTTCCCTGCAAAAGGAAATCGAGTCTTTGAAATCGACCATAAAGCAGATGGAAAAAGATTATTACGACGTTTTGCTTGAAAACATGAAGCGTCAAAACAAACTGCGCGCGGAAATTCGCAGATTGAAAGAAGAGCTTGAAAAATCCGCCGCGGGAAATATCGGAAATTCTTTTGCGTCCGCCGATGCAGGGGGCGCGCTTCCGAAATCGGGCATTGCAAACTCTCCCGATTCCGCAAAGCGCGAAACTTTTGACAAGGACGCGGAGTATAGGCAGGCGCAGGCTCTGCGCATTGCCCGCGAGCGCGAAGAAGCCGAAAAGAAGGCGTCTCAAAAACCTGAAGAAAAATCTGTGGCGGAAGAGCCGAAGCGCGGAGATAAAAACTCTTCGTTTTGGGACCATGCTTTCCCCTTTTGATAACTTGAAAAATTTTTAAAGAAATAAAGAAATGTCGGATAACGATTTTAAAAATTCATTAAATCTCCCTAAAACAGGCTTCCCCATGAGGGGCGACCTCGTAAAGCGCGAACCCCGACGCATAGAGTTTTGGAAAGAAACAGACCTTTACGGGCGCATTCAAAAGAAAAATGCGGGCAAGCCGAAATTCGTTTTGCACGATGGGCCTCCGTTTACAAACGGCGATGTTCACATCGGCACCGCTCTCAACAAGATTTTAAAAGACATCATCTTGCGCTACAAGTCCATGCGCGGATTTGAGACTCCGTACTGCCCTGGTTGGGACTGCCACGGGCTTCCAATCGAGCATAAAGTCGTGAAGATGTTGCGCGAGGAAAACCGCGTTTTGCCGATTGCGGAATTGCGCGCGGAATGCGCAAAATTTTCTTCGTCTTTCATCGAAAAGCAGACGAAGCAGTTTTTACGCCTCGGCGTTTTGGCAGACTGGAAGCACCAGTATAAAACCATGTCCCACGCATATGAAGCCGAAATTTTGAGGACGTTTGCGGCGTTTGTCGAAAAGGGCTTGGTTTACCGCAGCAAGAAGCCCGTATATTGGTCAATTCCGTGCAAAACCGCGCTTGCGGAAGCGGAAATCGAATATAAAGACCATGTTTCGCCTTCCATTTGGGTCGCGTTCAAATTAGACGAGAACGCAAACAATTCTCTTGGTTTGGACAAGGCCGAAATTGTCATTTGGACAACGACTCCGTGGACTTTGCCCGCAAACTTGGGCATAGCTGTCCATCCCGACGTCGATTATGCGGCTGTAAAGGCAAACGGCAGGACGTTTATTGTTGCAATGCCCCTTGCCGAAAAATTCGTTGCGGATTTGAAGCTTGAAGGCGCGGAAATTTCAAATGTTTGCAGGGGCGAAAAGCTGGTCGGCTTGAACGCCCGCCATCCGTTTATCGAGCGCGACGCTCCCATTGCCGCCGCGCGCTATGTCACGATGGATTCGGGCACGGGCTGTGTGCATACCGCTCCGGGGCACGGTCTTGAAGACTATCTGACGGGGCTTGAAAACGGTTGGGAAATTTATTGCCCGATTGACGACGACGGTAAATATGTCGATGACGGAAGAGTTCCAAGGGAACTTGTCGGCACGAGCGTTTTGGAAGAAAACGGTAAAAATTTGGCAAACATAAAGGTCTTGCAGATAATCGAGGCAAACGGATCTCTTTTGAAGCTTGCCAAAATTTCCCACCAATATCCGCATTGCTGGCGTTCAAAGACTCCTGTGATTTTCCGTGCGATGGACCAGTGGTTCGTGTCTCTTGACAAAAATAATTTCAGGCAGGACGCCCTGAACGCGATTTCGGACGTAAGCTGGCTGCCCGCAAGCGGCGAAAACCGAATCCGCGGGGCGGTTGAATCGCGCCCCGACTGGTGCATATCGCGCCAAAGGGTTTGGGGCGTTCCCATTCCCGCTTTCTACGACGAAAACGGCAAGGCGTATCTTGACGCGGGCGTCGTTAAAGCCATTGCAGACAAGGTTGAAAAACTGGGAACAGCCTACTGGTACACGGCAAGCGAAGATGAAATTTTGGACGGCATCAATCTTCCGGATTCATGGAAGGGCGTTGGCGCGCTCAAAAAGGGCGTCGATACTTTGGACGTTTGGATTGACTCCGGCTCGAGCCACAGGGCGGTTCTTGCAAAAAATCCCGACTTGGCAGTACCCGCCGATTTGTATTTTGAAGGCAGCGACCAACACAGGGGCTGGTTCCAAAGCTCTCTTTGGACGGGCATTGCCACAATCGGCAAGGCTCCGTACAAGAAGGTTATCACGCACGGCTTTATCGTTGACCAAAACCGCAAGAAAATTTCAAAGAGCGACGGCAAGCCGCACACGGCCGACATGTATGTGAACAAGTGGGGTGCCGACATCGTGCGCCTTTGGATTTCGTCTGAAGATTATCAGGCAGACATTCCCGTTTCGGACGGCATCTTTACGCATGTCGCAAACACTTACCGCAGTGTCCGCAACACCATCATGTACCAGCTTGGCAACTTGTCGGATTTCGATTTCGGCAAAGACGCCGTGGCGCTTTCCGAGTTGGACGCGATTGACAAATGGGCGTTGCACAAGGCGGCGTTGTTTGCCCAAGACGCAAAGCAGGCGTATGAAAATTACGAGTTCCACAAGGTTTACCGCCTGATTGACGTCTTCTTCGGCGTAACTCTTTCAAGAATTTACCACGACATCTTGAAAGACAGAATGTACACGTTCGCCGCACATTCAAAGCTCCGCCGTTCTTCCCAGACTGCAATCTGGCTCATAAACGACATTTTGCTGAAAGTGATTGCGCCTATTTTGACGTTTACTGCCGACGAAGCTTATTCTTTCAAAACTTCGGGCAGTGAATATTCGGAAAATTCAATCCACTTGCAAAATTGGTGCGAAGTTGCCGAAGGCTGGCTGAACGAAGGCGTTTACGAAAACATCGAGCGTCTTTTGCAAATTCGCGACATGGTAAATGAAGAGCTTGAAAAATTGCGCAAGGACAAGGTAATAGGCAAGAGCCTTGAAGCGGAAATTGAAATTATGGTTTCATCCGACAGTGCCGATGCCGATATTCTTGAAGCGTACAAGGACAAGCTCCCCGAGCTTTTCATCGTTTCGGAAGTCAAAATCGTCAAGGGAAGTTTCAGCACGATTGCAATTCAGGCAGGCAAGGCGGAAGGCGAAAGGTGCGTCCGCTGCTGGAGAGTGTTGCGCGATTTGGACGAAGACGGCATTTGCCCGCGCTGCCGCGCCGCGCTTGACGAGCTTGCGGGAAAGTAGGCATTTGCGCGGAATATCCGCGCAATGTCTTTTAGGTATTTTTTTATAACAAAACAAGATTATGGCGACTGCGAAAAAAACAAAGAAAATTGCCGCGTCAAAAGCCGTTTCTTCAAAAAAGAAAGCGGCGACCGGGGTCGCGGCAAAAAATGTTGTGTCAAAAAAAGCTCCAAGCAAGAAATTCGTTTCCGCGAAAAATGCGGAAGCAAAAAAAGTGAAGCCGCAGCCAAAACAAACAAAACAACCAATTTCAAAAAAAGTGGCTACAAAAAAAACAATAGCTAAAAAAACTGCGCCGAAAAGCGCGTCGGCTTCAAAGTCGGAGAAAGCGTCTTCTGTCAAGACCGCAAGCGCAAAAACAGAGCATAAGAAATCCGCCCCAAAAGAAGCAAAATCTTCGGAAAGCAAGGCTTCTCCAAAACAGGTTTCCGAAAAGAAAGGCAATTCCTCAAAGAAAATCAGCGATATAAAAAAGCACACCATTTCCGTTGCGGAAGCGATTGCGGAAATCTTGAAGAACAAGAAGCCAAAATCTTCCGCGCCCGTTGAAAAGCTTCCTGTTGCCGGTTCAAAGCAGAGGGCTTGCGCGGGAATTTATTTTTCGATTGAGGATCTCGACAGCTATTTGGCAACGCGCGGCACTGCAAAGCCCGAAGAGGACGCAAGTTCCGTTTCGGCATCCGCTTCAACCAAAAAGTCGGGAAAAGTTTCGGCGGCGCAGGTCGTCCAAGTTCCAAAGCGCGCGTTGTCTGCGGCGAGCATTGCCGATATTTTGGGATTTAATCCGATAGAGCAGTCGCGCTCCGCTTTTGAGGAAAAAGACGTTCCCGCAAAGTGGAAGAAATACTACAAGCTCTTGGTCGAAATGAAAAATCGAATCCAAAACGGCTCGAGCGACAAAGTTGAAAGCGTCAGCTCTTCAAACATCCAGCTTTCGCACGAAAATTCTACTCAGGGCATGGATGTTGCAGACATCGGCGCGAAAAATTTTGAGCGCGACATGGCTTTCAACCTACTTTCAAACGAACAGAACATAATTTCCGAAGTTAACGCGGCAATAGAACGCATAAGAAACGGGACTTACGGCATCTGCGAAGTAACGGGCAAGGCAATTCCCGAAAGCCGCCTTTTGGCGGTTCCCTTCACCCGATGCACAATCGAAGGGCAGAAACAGAAGGAAATCGAACAGCGCAGGCTAAGGGCGGGACAGCGCGCGCGCCAGTATGATGTTGACTTGTCTGCGGACGGGCAGGAATCCGAAGTTCCGGAAGACGATTCTGAATAGGTCAAGTGCTTAACATATCGCAAAAGTCCGAAAACCCCGCAAAGGGAACCTCGCTTTCGTGGTTCTCATGGAGGTTTTTTATCACAATGCTGCTTACCTTCGCGCTGGACAGAATTACAAAGCTTTTGGTCGTATTTTTAATGCCGATTGACGAGTCCAAGCAGATTTCCTCTCGCGTTGTCGAGATTGTTGAAGGGGTTTTTTCAATCGTGCATGTTACAAACCACGGCGCGGCTTGGGGCATCCTTTCGGGGCAGACCTACCTGCTTTCGTCGATTGCGGTTGTTACCATGGCGTCTCTTTGGTTTTTCAGGCGCGAGCTCGGGCTTTCGCACCCATTGATGCAGTACGCCATGGGATTTTTTGTCGGCGGAATTTTGGGAAATTTGTTCGACAGGATTTATTACGGGTGCGTGGTGGATTTTCTGGACTTTACAATCCCCTTTATAAATTACAGATGGCCCGCCTTTAACGTCGCCGATTGCGGAATTTTCGTCGGGGTTGCGATGTACATAATTGTGAGCGTCGTAATTGAACGTCGCGAAAAAAAGGAAAGAACATCCGGCAGAAAAAAATTTGAAGGCAGCTGATTGTTGCCTTTTTTTATGTCCTTTTAACTCTCAAAAAACATGCTTAATTCTCAAAAAACACGCTTTCTCAATCGCCTGAATTTTTTATACGAAAATATTTCATCTGATATTTCGCGCTTGAAAATCACCGCATTCTTGACGCGTGAACCCGTAAAGTTCGCAGACAGGGAAAGCGGCGAAAAACTTGAATTGAAAGAGGGAGACCGCTGGGGCGAGAGGCTTTTTGATTGCGCGTGGATGAAGTTTGAGGGGGAAATGCCCCGCGCAAAAGAAAACATCGCATTGAAGCTCGATGTAAACGGGGAAATGTTCGTGGCGGACAAGGGCGGATCTCCTGTCTGCGGGCTGACTTGCAAAATGTCGACATTTTCGGAGTCTCTCGGCAAGCCTGCCAAATGTTTTTACATTCTTCCAAAGCAGTTTTACGGCAGGAAAAAAATTTCGGTTTGGGCTGACTGCGGGCTTAACGATTTATTCGGCAGGCTGAAAGGCGAGGGCAAAATCGCCTGCGCGCGCATTGTGAAAATCAATCCCGAAATCCGCGAATTGTATTATAATTTCGAGCACGCATACGACTGGCTTTCGGCGGTCGAAAGCGGAGATGAAAACGAAAAAATTTTGTCGGACGCGCTTGTTGAAGCCTGCGATTTGCTCGATGAAAACTTTGAAAAAAATTTAAAATCCGCCTCAAAATGCCTTGAAAAAGTTTTGTATAGAAAGTCCGCGCGCCCGAGGCTTGAAGTGTCGGCAATAGGCCATGCTCACATGGACTTGGCATGGCTTTGGCCCATTCGCGAAACCAAGCGCAAGCTTGCGAGGACTTTCGCAACGGCATTGAATTTGCAGGAGCGTTTTCCCTCCTACGTTTATGGGGCGAGCCAGCCGCAGGGTTATTTGTGGATGAAGGAAGACTATCCCAAGCTTTATTCGCGCATAAAAGAGGCGGTTAAAAAAGGCAGTATCGACGCGCTTGGCGCAATGTGGGTCGAACCCGACTGCAATATGCCCTCAGGCGAAAGTTTTGTAAGGCAAATCCTTTACGGACGAAAGTTTTTTTATGATGAATTCGGAATAAAGCCGGACTATTTTTGGATTCCCGATTCTTTCGGCTATTCGCCACAGTTGCCGCAAATTCTGAAAAAAAGCAGGGTGAAATATTTTATAACACAAAAGCTTTCCTGGAACATGATAAACAAATTTCCGTACCATTCGTTTTGGTGGCAGGGAATTGACGGGAGCAAAGTTCTTGCGCACATGTTGCCCGAAAACACTTACAACAGCCCCATCGCGCCAAGAAGCCTTGTGAAAGTCGAGCGGGAATATGCGCAAAAAGACGTGAGCCGAAACGCGCTGATTGCATTCGGCATAGGCGACGGCGGCGGCGGGGCGGGCGAGGAGCATATACGAAGGCTCTTGAAAAACCGCAAGGTTTTGTCGCTTAACAAAATCAAAAACCGCAAAGTTTCCGCGTTTTTGAAGGATCTTGAACGCGAGTCCGAAAATTTCCCGACATGGAAGGGCGATTTGTATTTGGAAAAGCATCAGGGAACTTTCACTACGCAGGGCAAAAATAAAAAGCATAACCGCTTTTGCGAAAATCTGCTGCGCAAGGCTGAATGGCTCGGCTATGCTTGCGAGCGAATTTTGGGCGGACGCCAAGACATGTCTTTTTTGGAGCCAATAGAAAAAGAAATTTTGCTTTACCAGTTCCACGACATTCTCCCCGGCTCTTCCATCGAAAGGGTTTACGCGGAAAGTTGCGCGCGCTACGAGGAATTGGAAAAACTCCTGATTTCCGCAATCGAAAATTATGAAAGGAAGCTCTCAAACTATTTCGGGCAAAATCTTCTCGTAAACTGCAATTCGTGGAGCGGGAAATTTTACAAATCGGGGCGCGTTTCAAATGTTCCCGCATTGGGATTTTCGGCAGGGGCGGGCTTTAAAAAAGTTTTGAAAGCATCGGCAAAGCCTTTTGTTTTGGAAAACGGAAAATTGCGCCTCGAATTTTCGGATAGCGGTGAAATGCTTTCCCTAAAAGAAAAAGATTCGGGCGCGGAATTTTTCGACGCAAAAAAACCGTCAAACGTTTTTATGGTTTACGACGATTGCGGCGACGCGTGGGATTTCGGCTACGGCTACCGCAAAAACGGCAAGTCCAAAATGGAGTGCGTTTCTAAGAAGTTTTTTGAAAAGTGCGGGGCGGCGATTGCGGAACTGAATTTCAGGTTCGGGCAGTCAACGCTTGTTGAAAGGGTTGTATTGGAAGGCGAAAGCGACGAAATTAAAATTGAAATTTCGCTCGACTGGAAGTCGAAGCGCAAGATGTTAAGGCTTGTTTTGCCGCTTGGCTTCAAGGCTCAAAAGTCTGTTTCGGAAGTCGCGTTCGGATATTATGAAAGAGAGCCGAACGATGTCGGCAAGTGGCGCAAGGCGCGCATTGAAACGCCCGCGCACCAGTGGGTTGCAATGAAAAATAAAAAGATGTTTTTCGCGCTTTTAAACGATTCAAAATACGGATACAGGCTGAAGGAAAACGCGGTTGAAGCCTGCCTTTTGCGTTGTGTGCCGCGCCCCGGTGAGCCTTTGATTTTTGCCGCCGACAAGAGCAAAAATCCGACGGGCGACGACGTTGATTTTGCCGATGTGGGGCGTCAGAATTTCAAATTTTCCATTTTTGCGAAAAGCGGAGCTTTCGACGTGAAAGAAGTTGCGGCAAGGGCGAGGGCGTTAAATATGCCAATCTCGAACGCAAGCTCTGAAAAATCCGCCAAGAAGCGCGATTTTCAAGATTTTTCGCTTGTTGAAATCGACAACAAAAATATTGAGCTTGCGGCGATGAAGCCTGCCCAAGACGGAAAGTCTTGGATTATGCGCCTTGTCAATTTGAGCGGAGAATGCGAAAAGGCGCGCATAGGCTTAAAATTTGTCCCGAAAGAGGCTTTGGAGTGCGATTTGGCGGAAATTCCTGTCAAAAATCCGCAAATGCTTGAAAATCTTGCTTTTGGGGCGCATGAAATCAAGAGCTTTATTTTGAGATACTAAACTTTCGGCAAAATGGGTCGAAAACTTTAACATATCCGCTTGCAAAAAGTCTTGTAAAAAGGGGCTTTAAAGATTTTTATTTCACTGTAATTATCAGAATTATGGATTACGAAACCTACCTTGGCATCAACTCTGAAACAGGTCGCAACATAAAACTCGATTCCGCGTTTTTTGAATACGTCAACATGCGCCTAAGCGCGTTCGGAGCTCCAGTTTTCGGCTCGGAAAGCTCTTATCCGCTGTTGAAGCTCGCGGGGCCTCTGATTGAAAACTACCGCGAATTTGCAAGGAGAAACTCGACGAATTTATGCCCGACTGATTTGCGCATAATGAACTTTTTGCGCGGCTTTTTGGCTGAAACTTTGGACGAGCGCGAAGTTTTGCCGTCCCTTCCGTGGGCTTTCTGCCTCGAAAGAAACGGTGTCGCACGCGCGCTTTCGATGCCTGCCGACAGGGATTCTTACGAAAATTCATATGTGAAATCCTACAAGATAAAGCAGGGTGTTTTGCATAACCCCAAAAATGACAGGCGCACCACCAAGGGCGTTTTCCATGTCGTGGAAGGCGGGCTTCCCGTGCCCGACGACAAAAAGAGCGTTCCAAAGCTTGTTTTTAAAAACCTTTTGAAGGCCGCGCTCGACGCTCCCGAAGAGCTTTTGGAGCTTCCGTTTACTTCGACGCAGAAAGAGAAGGCGAAAATATGGGTATCGCTTTTCATGCGCCCGATAGTGTGCCCGCGCGTTCCCAACGGCTCTCCCGAAAAGAGCATGGAAATTCGCTTTTTTGCTCCCGGAGGGCTTGTTTCAAATTTGGATTTTACCGAAAGCATTTTCGGGAACGCCGGCAATCCTTACCTTTCAAAGAATGACCCCGCAAACGATTTTGAAACTTGGACGGGGCATACGGGCTGCATAATTTTGGCTCCGCATTTGACGCTTCTTACAAAAAAATCTCTGGGCTTGCCGCGCTATGAAGACGCGACCGAACGCCAAAGGCGCGACGGTATGTGCTACAAGGAAGAGTCCGAGCTTTACAACGACGGCGGCGCGTTCAAAATCACGGCGCGCGATGCGGGCGGAGTGATATTTACAATCATTGCCGACAACTATTTCGGCTACTCGAAAAAAGAAGTGAAGACGCAGATAAGCTTTTCCGCAAACCTCTTCGGGCAGTGCGAGGAAGAGCATAGCGGCGGCGCGCTGGCGTATTCAAGTAGGGACTTGGGCGACGATTTCTATTTGTCTTCTTACCCCAATTCCAAAAAAGGCTCGTTTAAGGAAGCAATGGAAATTATGGGCGACACCGTGGAAGTTTTTGAGGACGGATGGGCGAAAGATAAGAAGTATCCCGACATAATTTACGTTCCCGAAAACGCCTATTTCTCTTTGAAAACTCAAACCGTGAGCTGGCAGAAAGACGGGGCAGAAAAGAAAATCCGGCTTTCTCCGCACACAACGTACATTTCCCCGATTGGATATAAAATTGAAATGATGCGCCCGCACGAAACCCGCAGGTGGCGTCTTGTCGGCACGGTTGAAGAGGGTGTTTACTGCCACAAGCCCGCGACGGTTTCGGGCGGGGGCAAGAGCGAAATTTCAAAAGACATTTCAGACGCCATAATCCACGGGCCGTCCATCGTTGCCGATTTTAAAAGCGACATGGAAGCAGTTTCGGCAATCATAAACAAAAACTACGGCGACAGAAACAAAGACCCCTCTCAAAACAAAGGCAAGGACAGCCGTCCGATTTTGGATTCCCGCCGCACGATGGGTTCTGTCGTAAAGCTTCTTACTCCTTCCGAAGAGTTTACCGACGAGTATAACGAGTGGCTGAAATCCATACCGTTTTATATTCGCGAATTTGTGCTTACCGTAAAAAGGCACTATCGTCCCGAATGGGACGGCGACTGGCAGAGCAAGTTTTCGGTTGACACTATAAACGGGAAGGGCGGGAATTTGCTTAAATACAAGAACTCGAACGTCCTTACCTCTTATTTGCGCATAGGCTTTACCGAGGACGGCTCATGGCGCACATTCAGCTTGCGCAAAGACTTCTTCCCGTCCTGCAAGGTGCAGCTTGAAGACGACATCACAAGCTCCGTCGTTGTTCCGTCGCGTGATGTCGAGTATTTGCCCGACGGCTTTGAAACCCGCCATCCGTCCGTAAAGTTTACGGAAAACTGCGAGTACAGGCTCTTCCAGCGTCCCGACGAGGCAATCGTCAGGGGCTATGACAAGCGGGCTGAATTTGACATGTCGCAAAGCGATGTCTTTTTCTCCAACTACGAGCCGCTAAACCGCGCACAGGTAAAGGAATTGACGGACGACGTTTTGCGCTTTTACCGCTTTACCGAGCCGATGCAGAAAAATCTCGAGGATTTCTTGCGCGAAAACAAGCCTGAATATGTTGTAAGCTCTTCAAATCCGCGCCTTGTGAACGGATCTCCGTCCAAAAACGTGCGTTATTTGCAAAACCGCGACGACATGGTAAATCCGCGCAAATACTACATTTGCGATGTGGGCGGAAGGCTCTCCCGCAAAATTCCGATTTCAAAAAGCGTTCCGCATCCTGTTTCGAGTGTCATTGCGGGCAGGCGCAACAATCCCGCTTCCGAAGGGATACGCCCGCTTGCGGTGCATGGGCCTTTGCACTATTTGGAGCTTCCCGAAGCGTTTATGGAGTTCATAGCTTCAATGACGGGTAAGTCTCCGTCAACAACGGGCGCGGGCTTGGAAGGGGCGATGACAAAGGGCCCGTTCAACGCTCTTTGCCCGATAACCGACTTGAACAACGCCCTTGTTTCGTTTGCCCTTTGCAACTATTCGATATGGCTTAGCAGTGCGGGCTATCTCGGACCGAAGTACAGAGTTGACCACGACATAAGCCTGCTGATTCCCGAAATCTGGTCTCGAATGCGCTCGTCTGAACGCAAGGTTGATTTCCTCATGGAAAACGGAATGCTTGAACGGTGCAGGGATTTTGAATACAAAAACAAAACCGTTTGCGCGTCGCGTTTGGGCTGGAGAATAACAAGGGAGTTTGTGAACGCCTACTTCGGTAGGATTTTCTCAAGCCCCGACAGCATTTTTACCGACGACATGTTGCGCCCCGAATTGCAGGACATGGAAGTGTTTGCCGACGGAATGGACAATATGGCGGGAGCGCACAAGCGCGCCGCCGAAGCTTATTTTGCTGACGGCTCTATAGAGGGGGCATGTCCGCCTTTGCGCGCGCTTCTTCACATCATGAAAGACGGAAGCTTCGAGGGCAAAACGTTGCAGGATGCGGAAGTCAGAAAAATGTTCGACCGCGAAGAAATCGTAAAGAGCGACTGGTATGCTGAACGCCTGATTGCAAAGCAGCAGCTTGACTTGGCGGCGGCGCAGAAATCAATCGCATACTTGAACTCCAAACTGCAAAATCTTTCGGACGGCAAATCGCCTGCGGAGCTTAATCAAAAAATTGCGGAGGCGAACGCGAAATTAAAAAGCATCAAGACGCTGAATTCCCTTAAATCTTTGGGCGGAACGATTGGCGTCGATCCCTACGTTTACCAGTAAGATTTTGCACTCGGAAAGCGAGGCGGAATTTCCTTTAAACAAAGGAGAGTTGCCAAGTTTTTCATGCAGGAGGCGGCATTGGTGCCGCCTCTTTTTTTTGCGTTCAATGCGCAAAATCTATTTTGCGGAAAAGTTTTATTTTATAATGCAGATTGAATTTGTTTTGAAAAGTCCCGCAAATAAATCCCTTTTATGATAATAAGGTTTTAAGTCGGGTTTAAACTTTATTTGTTTATAATATCCATATACTTGCGTGTTTTTTTGCGCAAGGTTTTACATGGAGAGATATTTTTAGCTCGGAAAAGCATGCTGAAATCAATGTTTTAAACGGTGGAAATTTAGAAATTGCCAACGGCGGATGGTTTCAGAGAGGAAATAAATTTGATATTTATGTTGATTCGACTTCGTCTTTCACAAATTCGTCAAGAACCAAATTTTCAGGAAAGTTGAGCTTTGAAGCAGGAGCGGAAGTATCTTTTACAAACCTAAGCAATATTGACGATATGTCCTTTGAGTTCGTCGTTGACGACATTTCAGCTTTTCAAGACAAGGAATTAAACGAGTATTTCGAGACTATAACGCTTGCGGGAAGCTCGATAGAAAACTTGCTGACATCTGAAAATTTGACGGTTTTCGACAAATCTACAAATATGACGTACAATATAAGAATTTCAGATAGCGGCACTATTACAATCATTCCCGAACCTTCTGAATGCGCGGCGGTTTTCGGCGCGGCGATGCTTGTCTTTGCGGCATAACGCAGGAAAAGATAGCCATTTTTTTTTACAAAGGCGGGCTTTAAAAGTCCGCTTTTTTATTCTTCAAGTTTTTGGGCTTTTCGCCTCATTTCTATGGCTTCCGCGCTTCTTCCCGAATTGTCCAGTTCGCGCGCGAGCATTCTGTATTTGGAGGCGATTAAATCTTTTGAGCTCGGCGCAAGCTCTTCGAGATTTTCAAGCGACGCGGTTTTGCAGGCGATTGAATTTTGAATGTCGCCAACTGCTTGATACGCTTTTGCGAGGTTGTCGAGCGCGTATGAAAATTCCATTCCGCGCGGAAGCATTGCCTGCATTTCGAGGGCTTTTTCGTACTCTTCTTTCGCGCTTTTGAAATTTTTTTGCGCCATATAAGTCGAGCCTTTTGCCGAGTGCAGGGCGGCGAGCCATTTTATGCCGCTTTCCGTTTCCCTTTCGGCGGACGCCTCTACCATTTCAATGCCTGCGTCACACATTTTAAGTGCTTCTTGAAAACGCTCCGAGAGCGCGAGCTTTACGGAAATGTCCTTGAATTTTTGAAGTTTTTGCGCGAGTATTGACATTAAATAAGTTCCCCTGATTTCGAGTTTGCCTTTGACAGGTATTCAATCGGCTCTTTGCTTAGTTTTATTAGCGTTTCGTCAAACTTTGCCGCGCCTTCTTCAAAAATCGAGACAATGCAAGAGCCTCCGAATTTGAACATACCCATTGTGTTTCCGCGCAAAACCTTGTCGCCTACCTTGTCGAAGTTCATGATTGAGCCGACGTTTGTCGCGCCTATTTGGACTACCGCGCACATCTTGCCGTTTTCAAGCTCAATCAAGTTGAGCACGCGCTTGTTTTCATTGAGGTAGTTTAAATTTTTCGAGAGGGCGATGGGGTTTACTGAGTAGAGGAAGCCGCCTATTTCCCTGCGGGCGACGAGTCTGCCCGAAACCAAGTGGTGGAACCTGTGGTAGTCGAGCGGGCATAGGCGCGAAATCAGCATAGAGCCGTTTTCAAAGCGCGCGGCAAGCTCCCTGTCTTTTAGAAAACTTTCGAGGTTGAACTTTTGGTTTTTCGCAAAAAATGTATCGGATTTCGAGATGTTTTCAAACGCCAGATTGCGGGCGTCGGCGGGGAATGAAATATCGTTTGCTCCCTTTGAAAGAGGTCGGACTTCTGGCTTTATTTCTCTTGTGAAAAAATCGTTGAAGTTTTTAAATTCTTCGGGCTTTTTCGTGAAATCTGAAATTTTTATCGAGTGGTCTTTTATGAATTTTACCGCGGATTTTCGGCTTATTGGCAAATTCGCCCAAAGTCCCGTGAGAGCCGAGAAAAATTTGCGCTTAAACACGCTCCAAAGCAGTAGGCTTCCGATTGGATTTCCATAGAGAAACTCCAAGAATTTTTCCTGGCAAACATCTTCTTTTTCAATTTTTCCCGTTTCGGGATTAAAAACTTCTACTGCCATATGAGCCTTTCTTTTAGCGCGGTTCTGCGCTGTGTCATCCGCGAGTTTTTGACCGCGAGGGCGAACGCATATGGGTCGCCAACTATAAACACTTTTCCGCGCGCGCGCGTTATTGCGGTGTAAATCAAGTTGCGTTGAAGCATCACAAAGTGCTGCTTTAAAAGGGGGATTATCACTATCGGAAATTCGCTTCCCTGCGATTTGTGTATTGAGATTGCATAGGCGAGGGCAAGATCGGCGCAGTCGGTTCTTGAAAATTCTTGAATGCCGTTTTCAAACTTCGCGCTCATTTTATTTTCTTCTTTGCAGATTTTTTTTACTATCCCCATGTCGCCGTTAAAAATGTCGAGGTCGTAGTTGTTGCGCATTTGCATTATTTTGTCGCCCTCCTTGAAGAAAGTCCCGCCAAGGCTTGCGCATTCCTGCGACGTATTTAATTCTTTTTGCAAGACGGAATTTAACACGCCAATTCCCGCGGAGCCCTTGTGCATGGGCGCCAAAATCTGCGAGCCTGAAATTTTGTCCGCGCCGTACCAGCGCGGAATGAAGGTTTTTGCAAGGCGGGTGCAGGCATCGACGCATTCTTCGGGGGTCAGAGCCTCTATGAAATGTATGTCGCGTTCGGGCTTTACCGCATTTATGGAAGTCGGCACAAGCCCTTCGATTGCGCTGTTTCCCTTCAAAATTTCGTGCGACGCAACTACGATTTGGCTTCGCGAGCCTTGTCTGAAAATTTTTTCAAGCTTTGTTGTTGATATAGAGCCTGAATCTATAATGTCTTTTAGCACATTGCCCGCCCCGACGCTCGGCAACTGGTTTGTGTCGCCTACAAGCACAAGGCTTGCGCGGTTTGGGACTGCGTTTAAAATGGAAGATGCAAGGCGGGTGTCGAGCATCGAACTTTCGTCTATTATTATGAAGTCCGCGTCGAGCGGAGAGCCTTGGTTTCTGGCAAATCCGCCTTTCGAGACGTCGTAGCCTAAGAGCCTGTGTATTGTTTTCGCTTCAAGAGAGGTTGCTTCCGACATTCTTTGGGCGGCTCTGCCCGTGGGAGCGGCGAGGGCGATTTTGACTTTCTTCGCTTTCAATATGTCGCATAGGGCGCGCAAAATCGTGGTTTTGCCCGTCCCGGGGCCGCCTGTTATGATGTGGACCTTGTTTTTTAACGCCGCCAAAATTGCCTGAGACTGCTGCGGCGCAAACTCGACTTTCATGCGCTTGCATGCCCAATCGAGCGCGATTTCGTGCTTGATTGGAGGCAGGCAGGAGGGCGTTTTTGAAATTTTTTCCAGCCTTTGGGCGAGGTTGTTTTCGCAATAGTCGAGAGAGGAAGACTGTATGCTCCGTTCGCAGACTATCTTTATCTCATTCTTTTTTAGAAGCGCGCCTATTGCCTCCGCGCACCGCTCTTTTGTAAGCTCCAGCATTGCCGCCGCTTTTGCTTCAAGCTCTCCTGCGGGGACGCGGGTGTCTCCTTCCTCTTCAAACTCTTTTAGGGCGTATAAAATTCCCGTTTCGACCCTCTGCGGGCTTTCGTTCGGAATGCCTGAATTTAGCGCGATTTTGTCGGCGGTCTTAAAGCCTATTCCGTCGATTTCCCTTGCTATGCGGTAAGGTTCTTCGCGTATCACCGCGGGGCTGTCCATGCCGAATTTGCGCACGATTTTAAGGCAGGTGCCTACGCCCACTCCGTAGCGTTGAAGAAAAATCATAACGTCTCTTAGGCATCTGCGCTCTTCCCATGACGCCTTGATTTGCTTTGCCCGCTTTGAGCCTATGCCTTCAACTTCCGTCAGGCGTTTCGAGTCGTGGTCGATGACGTTAAGTGTGTCTTGCCCGAAGTGCGCGACAATCCGTTTCGCGTACTCCTTGCCGATTCCCGAAATCATTCCGCTTCCCAAAAATTTTTCCAGCCCGTAAAGAGTAGATGGCAGGCGGCTTTCAAATTCGCCGACTTTTATTTGAAGCCCGTACGATTTGTGGTTTAACCACTGCCCCTTTACAAGCACGGTTTCGCCGCACTCCAAGTTTGGCATTATTCCCGTAATCGTTATTTGCGGCTCGCTGAACTTTTGTTTTGAAGGCTTTATTTGCGCGATGCAAAAATGGTTTTCCTCGTTGAAAAACACAATGCGCTCCACAACGCCTTCCACTTCCGCGAAACTGCCGCTTTGTTCGGGCATCAGGCTTTTATTTTAAGGAAAATTCTCTTGCCCGCCTGCACCACCGTGCAGCTTTCGGGTTTTTGCAAGACTGCCGACGGGTCTGAAACTTTTTGATTATCGATTTTTACCGCGCCCTGTTCGACGAGCCTGCGCGCCTCTTTTTTGCTCGGGAAGAGCTTTGTTGCCGCCATAAGGTTAACAAGGTTTTCCTGAGCGTTTTCAGTCAGGCTTTTCCATTCAAATTCGGGCATGTCATCCGGAAGTTCGTTTTTTGAAAACACCTTTTCAAAATTTTCAAGCTCCGCCTTGCCTGTTTCTTCGCCGTAGAATTTCGCCACCAAAGTTTGCGCCAAGCGTTTTTTGCAGAGCATGGGATGCTCCGTTTTCATTTCTTCGATTTCGGAAGACGTTTTCAAAAGCAGATATTGGTAGTACTTCCACATCGTCTCGTCCGAAACCGACATGATTTTGCCGAACATTTGGCGGGCGTCGTCGTTGAATGCGATGTAATTGTCGTAGCTTTTAGACATCTTTTTTACGCCGTCCAATCCAACCAAAAGCGGCATTGTTATTACCGCCTGCCCCGACATTCCCGCTTCTGCTTGCAAGGAACGTCCGACCAAATTATTAAAGAGCTGGTCGCTCCCGCCAAGCTCGACGTCCGATTTTATCATGATTGAGTCGTAGCCCTGGATGAGCGGATACAAAAATTCGACTATTGAAATCGGTGTTTTCGAGGCGTAGCGTTTTGCGAAGTCGTCGCGTTCGAGCATTCTTGCGACCGTCATTTTGCGGGCGAGTTCGAGCATGTCGCCGAAAGACATTTTTGCGAACCACTCGCTGTTGAAATGCACTTCGGTTTTTTGCGGGTCCAAAATTTTGTACGCCTGCTCCAAATATGTTTCGGCATTTTTTTTGACTTCTTCGGGGGTTAGGACGGGGCGAAGCGCGCTTCTTCCGCTCGGGTCGCCAATGCAGGCAGTGTAGTCGCCGATGATTAAGACTGCCTGGTGTCCCATTTCCTGGAACTGCCTCAGCTTGTTGAATACGACCATATGCCCGAATGTAAGGTCGGGGCGGGTGGGATCGACGCCGAGTTTGACGCGCAGGGTTTTGCCGTTTTGAATTTTTTCGGCGATTTCGTCTCTGCCGATAAAATGTTCCGAATTTAGGGCTATCTGGTCTAAAATTGTCATAAATATAAAAATGTTGCTGTGAAAAAATATCATTTTTTGAAACGCCGTTTGCAAGCATCTTTTGACGATTTTGAGAACTTTTGCGGGTGAATTGTTCGGAATGTGTTTAGTTTCAATTATTTTTTATTTAAAAAAGTTTTTTTATTTGATTTCTTGAAAAATCGTTCTACTCTGAAATCCCGTATGAAAAACGTTATAAGCATCATTATGGGCGGCGGAAGAGGCACGCGCCTTTATCCGCTTACAAAGGCGCGCTGCAAGCCCGCTGTTTCGCTTGCGGGCAAGTACAGGCTTGTGGATATTCCCATAAGCAACTGCATAAATTCGGGCTGCAAGCGCATTTATCTGCTTACACAGTTTAACACGGCGTCCTTGCACAGGCACATTCAGCAGACATATAAATTCGACCCGTTCGGCGGCGGATTTGTAGATATTCTTGCGGCGGAGCAGACCGATGCAGGCGGAAACTGGTATCAGGGCACTGCCGACGCCGTCCGCAAAAACATGCACCATTTCTCGTCTGTCGATAGCGAATACTATTTAATTCTTTCGGGCGACCAGCTCTATCAAATGGACTTCAAAAAGCTTGTCGATGCCCACAAGGCAAGCGGCGCGGACGTGACAATCGCGGCAAAGCCGATGCCAACTTCCGTTGCGAGCGAGCTTGGCATAATGAGGGTTGACGGGAGCCTAAACATTACGGAATTTGTCGAAAAACCGAAAGACGAAAACGTTATAAAGTCCCTCATAATACCCGAAGACTTGAAGAAGAATTTAAAGGACAAGAGCAAGGACTATTGTCTGGCGTCGATGGGCATTTATGTGTTTTCCGCGAAAGTTTTGGAAGAAAAAATGCGCGGAACTGAAATCGACTTCGGCAAGGAAGTAATCCCGGGGCTTCTCGGGCAGAAGAAGCTTTGCGCGTATATTTTTGACGACTACTGGGAAGACATCGGCACAATCGACGCTTTCTTTGAAGCCAACTTGGCTCTCACTGACGACAATCCCGAATTCGATTTTTACAATCAGGAAAAGCCCATTTACACGCACACGCGCTATCTGCCAAGCTCGAAGATATACGACAGTTCCATGGACCATACCAATGTTGCCGAGGGCTGTGTCGTTAAAAAGGCAAAGCTGAAACGCTGCATGATTGGCGTGCGCTCCGTCATAAGGGAAAACACTTCGCTTGAAAACGTCGTGATGATGGGCGCGGACGCATTTGAAAGCGAAGAGGAAAAGCTTGCCGACGACAAGTGCGGAAAGCCGAGAATAGGCATCGGCAAGAATTGCAAAATCAAAAATGCAATCATAGACAAAAACGCAAGAATCGGCGACAATGTGGAGCTTTCGCCCGAAGGCAAGCCCGATAAGTGGGAAGAAGGCTCTTTGTATGTCAGAGACGGCGTGATTATCGTGATGAAAAACGGCGTTGTGCCTTCAAACACGAAAATATAACGTAAAAAATATCTCAAAAAAAAGGCTCTTGCAAATGCAGGAGCCTTTTTTTTGAGATTTTTGTAGAAATTTTGTGGATTTGCGGAAATTAAATTTTAATTTCTTAAATGCACATACCGCCGTTTACGGAAATTACCTGACCTGTAATGTAGCCGCCTTCTTCCGAGCAGAGATAGACGCACATTTTCGCAATGTCTTCGGGCTTTCCGAAACGCTTTAACGGTATGATTTCCTTTGCCTTTTCAACAACAGATTCGGGAAGCTTCTTTGTCATGTCGGTTTCGATAAATCCCGGGGCGATGGCGTTTGCTGTTATGTTTCGGGAGGCAAGCTCGCGGGCGAGCGTCTTTGTGTAGCCTATCAACCCCGCCTTTGCCGCCGCGTAATTTGCCTGACCTGCGTTGCCCATAATGCCTACTACCGAAGAGATGTTGACAATTCTGCCCCATCTTCCGCCCATCATTGCCTTTACGAAACTGCGCACTACATGGAATGCGGAAGACAAGTTTGTGTCGATTACGTCCTGCCATTCATCGTCGGACATTCTAAGCATCAGGTTGTCGCGCGTAATTCCCGCATTGTTTACGATGATGTCTATTTTGCCGTATTTCTTTAAAAGTTCGGCGGCGGCGTTTTTAATTTCTTCGGGCTTTGAAACGTCTATTGCGCATGCTTCGGCATTCAGCCCCATTGCGTTTATTTCGTCTGCAACCGCCCCGCAGGAGGAAATGTTTTTGCTTGCGCAAATTACCTTGCATCCCGCCTTTGCAAGTTCGACTGCAATTTCTCTTCCAATGCCGCGCCCCGCGCCGCTTACGAACGCCACTTTGTCATTAAATGTTAATTCCATAATGCCCAAAAAGTATTTTGAAAATTTTTCTCTTGGCAAGAATTTTATATTTTGGGATTTTTATATGTTTGAGGTGTAAAACTTTGGTTGCGGGGTAAAATGGCGTTGGTTTTTTCTGAAAAATTGCTACAAAATTGTAAGAAATTCAAAAAAAACCGAAAAAAATAAAAATTCCCTTGAAATTCGGGATAATAGGGGTACTTTTAAAGACAATATTTATAAAGTCGTCCAATGGGCGTTGCAATTTTGGGTTCTGCTTGCTCATTCGTTTGAGCATAGGGGGCTTTTTCTTGGAGTCGGAAATTCCGAACGTTTTTTGCAATATTTTTTTTGCAAAATTCAAGCGCGGTTGCAACCCATGTTCGGCTTTCTTTTTTTTAGAAAATTAAAAGCATCAATATAATGAATATTCACGAGTATCAGGCAAAGGAATTGTTTGCAAATTTTGGCGTGGCGGTTGCAAAAGGCGCCGCGGCAAAAGACGTTTCTGAATTTGAAGCGGCGGTTGCAAGCTTGAATGGTTCACATGTTGTGGTCAAAAGCCAAATCCATGCTGGCGGCCGCGGCAAGGGCGTTTTCAAAGACGGTTTCAAGGGCGGCGTACACTACGCAAAGCGCGAAGAAGCTGTTGAAATCGCAAAGAAAATGTTTGGCAACATTTTGGTTACCAAGCAGACGGGCGAAGCGGGCAAGGAAGTTAAGACAATCTACTTTACCGAAGGCTGCGACATCGCAAAGGAATACTACCTTTCAATCGTAATGGACAGAGCTTCCGGCAAGGACGTTGTAATTGCATCTTGCGAAGGCGGCATGGAAATCGAAAAGGTCGCCGAAGAAACTCCCGAAAAAATCAAGAAGGTGTTCATAAATCCCGAAACGGGCATCCAGCCCTACCAAGTCCGCGAACTCGCGTTCTTCTTGGGTTTTGGCGAAAAGGAATTGCAGAAGAAGTTTGCGGCTCTCATCAAGGGTCTCTATAAATTGTACGCTTCAAAAGACTGCTCTTTGGTCGAAGTAAATCCCTTGATTTTGACTCCGCAAAACGACATCATTGCTCTCGACGCAAAAGTTTCGTTTGACGACAACGCGCTCTTCCGCCATCCCGACATTTTGGAATACCGCGACCTTTCCGAAGAAAATCCGCTTGAAATCGAAGCCAAGAAATTCGAGTTAAACTACATCAAGCTCGACGGCAACATCGCCTGCATGGTTAACGGCGCAGGTCTTGCGATGGCAACGATGGACATCATCAAGTATTACGGCGGCGACCCCGCAAACTTCTTGGACGTCGGCGGCGGCGCGACGGAAGAAGCCATCACTGCGGCTTTCAAAATCCTTTTGAGCGACGAAAACACAAAGGGCATTTTAATCAACATCTTCGGCGGAATAATGCGTTGCGATGTCATCGCAGCGGGCGTGGTTGCCGCGGTCAAAAATGTTGGCGGCCTCAAAATCCCCCTCGTTGTCCGTTTGGAAGGCACGAATGTTGAACAGGGCAACAAAATTCTCGCTGAAAGCGGAATTGACATCACAACCGCTTCCGACTTGGACGATGCGGCTCAGAAAATCGTAAAAATCGTATCAAAATAAGGATTTGAAAGATGAGCGTACTAATTAACAAAGACACAAGAGTAGTAGTAAGCGGCTTGACGGGCAAGACAGGCACTTTCCATGCCGACCAGTGCATGCGCTACGGCACAAAAATCGTTGGCGGCGTCACTCCGGGCAAAGGCGGAATGATGTATTCGGGAAACGACAAAATTCAGTTTGAACGTCCCGTTCCCGTTTTCAACACGATTGCCGATTCTGTTTCAAAGGAAGGCGCAAACGCATGCGTGATTTTCGTTCCTCCTCCGTTTGCGGCAGACTCCATTTTGGAAGCCATCGACGCGGGCGTTGAAACCATCATCTGCATCACCGAAGGCATTCCCGTACGCGACATGGCGATTGTCCGCGCGCGTCTCAACGAAACAGGTTGCAAATCGCGCCTCATCGGGCCGAACTGCCCTGGCGTAATCACTCCCGGCGAATGCAAAATCGGCATTATGCCCGCAAAAATCCACCGTCCCGGCACGGTAGGCATCGTTTCAAAGTCGGGTACTTTGACTTACGAAGCGGCCTTCCAGGTTTCAAATTTGGGCTACGGTCAGTCAACAACAATCGGCATCGGCGGCGACCCGATTAACGGAACGTCAATGCTTGAAGCAGTGCAGATGTTCAATGCCGACCCGCAGACGGAAGCAATCATCATGATTGGCGAAATCGGCGGCAACAACGAACAGATTGCGGCGCAGTGGCTTAAAGAAAACTGCAAGAAGCCCGTTGCGGCGTTCATCGCAGGCACAACCGCTCCCAAGGGGCGCAGAATGGGGCACGCAGGCGCAATCGTTACGGGCAAGTCGGGTTCGGCTGCCGAAAAGATTGCAACGTTGAAGGCTTGCGGCATCGAAGTTGCGCCCACTCCCGCGCAGATTGGCAAGACGCTTCTCAAAGTTTGGGGCAAGTAATTCTTGAAACAGCTTTGCTTGACGGCATTCGATTGCGAATGCCGTTTTTTTGTCGCGAAAAAATGGGGGTTTAGGCTTGCAAACGGGAATATATTGATTTCTTTAATAAGTTTTAAATCCGATTGTCTTTAAATGTAAATTATATATGCCTGTTTGGAATCGGTGTTTTTTTTGTAAACTTTAAATTATTGATTTATATGAAGTTATACCCCACCCCACTGAACATTCGCGTTGAAGGCGTCAATTCTTTTAACGCGTTTGAAAATAATTTTGACTTGATAAGACTTTTTGCCGCAGTTCAAGTAATGGTTTTAAACCATTACAATTCTTATTTCCATTTCAAGTTTGATTTTGCATGGTGCTTTGAAGCGTTTTCGGGAGTTCCCATATTCTTGTTCATAACGGGCTTTTTCATTCCGATGTCTTTTGAGCATAATCCGAAAGTTTTTCAGTTTTTACGCAACAGATGTTTGAAAATTTTTCCCGAAATGTGGGCTTCGATATTTTTAAGCGTCATATTGATGCTTTTGTCGGGATATGAAATCAGGGCATCGGTTTCTTCTTTTGCGCTTTATGTTCTGTCGTATTTGATATATCCCCTTTACACTCCCGAATATTTGAGGGGATACGGGGCGGGAACTTTAAACGGGGTTTTGTGGATTATACCGGTGCAGTTGTGCTTTTATGCGGCAATCCCCGTTTTGTATAAGGTATTTGATTTTAAAAGGAGATCTTCGATTTGGCTTTTGCTCCTTTTTATATTTTCAATCGCTTTTAATTCTTTGGTTTATGAAGTATTTCATTCTTTCGGAATTTCGGAGAGCGGCGCGTTTGCAAAGGCTTACAAATGGTCGATATTCGTGCATTGCCCGATGCTGATTTTGGGAATGTTTTTCTTTAAGAACAGGGAGAGAATGTACAGGCTTTTAAGCGGAAAATTTCCCATTGTTTTAGCGGTTCATCTTTGCATTTTCTTTGCGCTTCACTGCCTGGGGCTCCCGAATTATCCATTGGGGCAGGAGAGCGGATATTTTAAGTACATCGTAATGGTGTCTCTTGCTTTTTGCGTTTTTTCGGCGGGATATTCAATGCCGAAACTCGGAAGGAAGCTTTTGGGCGGTTTCGATTTGTCTTACGCATTGTATGTGTACCATATGCCGATTGCAAATTTTGTGATTTATGTTTTTGGAAGCGGTTGGAAATATGGCGTTTTGTCGGCTTTTGCCGTCGTGGGTGTTTCGGTTTTGTCAAAAAAATATTTGGAAGATTATTTTGTTCGGCTTAAAAAGAATTCTTTGCGCAGTTGAAGAAGCGCGTTTGCGTCGGGCGCGGCTCAAAATTTTTACCGCGCTAAAAATATGTTGCATTGAAAAAAAAAATTGGTAGCGTCTGATTTATATGAAGGAAACATTTGCATTTTTAAACATCGGCAACACGGAGCTTATAATCATTTTGGTGATTATTCTCCTGCTCTTTGGCGCAAAAAAACTTCCGGAACTTGCAAGGGGATTGGGGAAATCCATGCAGGAATTCAAAAAGGCGACTCGCGAGGTTGAAGACAATTTCCGCGACGCGATGAATGACGAAGAAGTCAAAAAGCCCGCGCCGAAAGTCGAATCCAAAGAGGAAAAAGACGCCGAAAAGTAGTTCTCTTTTCGATTGGTTTTTGTTTATGCCTGCTGTTTGCAGGCATTTTTTTTGGGGGTGTCGTTGTGATTTTTGGTTTGAAATGCTCAATTTTGTTTGTTTAATAAAAATATATGAATATTTTTAAGGCGGCAATTTTTTTACTGTGTCTTTCTGCATTTGGTTATGCGGGGGAAAAGTTTGATTTCAAGCCATGCCCACAAGAGTTGTCGTGGCGTTTCGGCAGGGGGCAGATTTTTGAAAATCTAAACAGCAAAGTCGGCGTTGTTTACAAAGAGGCTGACAATGAAAAGCTTTGTTTTGACATTTCCTACCCGAAATCCGCCGCGCCCGAAAGCGGCTATCCGCTCTTGTTTTACATTCACGGCGGAGCGTGGGTAGGCGGGGAGAGGTTTTCCGGCTACGGATATTTCAATGACGAAATCAGATACTACAACCAAAAGGGCTTTGCGGTCGCGAGTGTTGACTACCGATTTGCGCGTTTTGAAAATCCCAAGCGCACGATGGATTGCTGTGTGGTTGACTGCATGGACGCATTGCGCTTCATCGTAAAAAACGCGAAACCATTGAATGTCAATCCCGAAAAAATAGGGGTTTACGGGCATTCTGCGGGCGGGCATCTCGCATTCATGCTTGCAATGGCGGATCAAAATTTGTTTTTGGGAGACGAGAGTTTGCAGGGCGTAAAATATAAGGTTTCCTGTGCCGTTCCGCAGTCGGGCCCCGTGCTTTTCGGTGATGAAAAGGGAAGCGAGTATGGGTTATATTTTGTCCTTTTCGGGAAACCTTATGACAGGGCGTTAATGAAAAAATTGTCGCCGATAAATTATGTAAAAAAAGACTTGCCCCCAATGCTTATTTTGCACGGGAAAAAGGACGAGCTTGTGCCAATCGAAGGCGCGGAGCTTATAAAAAGCAGGCTTGAAGCCGCGGGCGCGCCTGTCGAAGCCGTTTTTGCAGAAAATGCCCGCCATAGTTTTGAAGACGCGAAAGAGCCGAATAACGACAGGCTTGCCGACATTCGCAGGGCGTTTTTCGTGAAACATTTGGGTAAAAAAGACTAATTTTAAATCTTGAACGAATATGAAGAAAATATTTTTTGCGTTTTTGCTTTCCGCATTTTTTGGAACGGCGTTTGCCTTTGATTTTTCGGTGTCCGCCCCTAATAAAGTGCCCTTCGGGGCATCAGAGGAGTACGACATATACAGGAATTTGAACGTTAAGTTCGGCATTCCCTACAAGGTTGCCGACGAGCAGGTTTTGTGCTTTGACATCTGCTATCCGAAAACGGAAGCCCCCAAGAGCGGATTTCCTTTAATCGTGTATTTTCACGGCGGCGGCTGGTCGGGCGAGGAGCGTTTTTCAGGCTACGGATTTTTTTACGACGAAGTACGCCATTACAACGAGCGCGGCATCGCAGTGGCAACCGTAACTTACAGGTTTTCGCGCTGGGGAAAGCCGCGCAGGGATATGAGCGTGTGCGTTGTTGACGCGATGGACGCCTTGCGCTATATCACAAAATATGCAAAAAACCTTGAAATCAATCCGTCAAAAATAGGGGTTTACGGGCATTCTGCGGGCGGGCATATCACTTTTATGGTTGCGCTTGCCGACCAGTCGGTTTTTGAGGGCGACAAGAGCTTGAAGAATGTAAAATACAAAATTGCCTGCGCTGTTCCGCAGTCGGGTCCTACTTCGTTTGTTGACGACAGGGCGGACGCGGAAGGCTCTTTCATGAAGAACAAAAATCAAATGCGCCAGCCTCTTGCGGGGCGTTTTGACGATGTGGAACTTTTAAAGCGTTTAAGCCCCGCCGAGTACATAAAAAAAGACTGCCCGCCCATGCTCATTTTTCAGGGCGAAAAAGACACCATTGTCCCGCAAAATGCGGCATTGTTCATGATGCAAAGGGCGCGTGAAGTCGGGGCAACCCAAGTCGAATGCGTAATTTCGGAAGGGGCGCAGCACTCTTTTGAAAACGCCCGAAAGCCCGACAACCATGAGCTTGCCGACATACGCAGGGCGTTTTTCATAAGGCATTTAACAAAATAAAGCTTCAAATGCGCCGCATGTTCGGCGCATTTTTTATTGGCGTTTTATAAGGGCAATTCCCGCCCCGTCGCATGCGTCTGGAAGAATTGTTTGAAGATGGTCGATTTTAAAATCTTTAAGCCCTTCAAGTGCTTCTTTGGGGGCTTCCTCGTTTTCGGACTTATCTATCGAACAGGTTGAATAGACGAGCCTTCCGCCTTTTTTCAGCAGGGGAAGGGCATTTTTTAAGATTTTGATTTGAAGAGATTTGCAGTTTGAAATATCTTTCGGCTCAATTCTGTATCGGGCATCGGGGCGTCTTCGCAAAACGCCCGTGTTCGAGCACGGGGCGTCGAGAAGAATGGCGTCGAAAGAGGCGGGGAGGGACGATTTTTCAAGTATGTCTTTTAAATTTTCGTTTGCCAAATCGCATGCAATGCAGGCGGTTTTTAGAAAGTCGATTTTTGAGATGTTTTGCTTTAATTTTTCAAGGCGCGGAGAATTTAAATCGACGCTCACAATCAGGGTGTCTGCCAAAAATCCGTCGGGATTTTTCTGCCTTGCGAGGTCTGCAATCATTCGGCTTTTGCCCCCCGGCGCGGCGCAGAGGTCTAAAATCTTTTCCGATTTTTGCGGATTTAAAAGCGTCGGGGCGAATTTTGTGGCGGGGTCTTGAATGTAGGCGAAAGGGGTATCGAGAAAGCTTTTTATGTTTTGGAAGCATCCGCGCTTTGCCTTGTAAAAATTCTCAAATTCGCTTTCGCATAAAAATTCAGAGTATTTTTGAAGCTCTTTTTTTGCTTTCGGAGTGTTTTGCACTCTCAAAAAAACTTCGCTCGGCTCTTGATTTTTGCGCATTATTCGGACGGCTTTTTCAAAACCGAATTGCGCCTGCCAGCTTTTGGCAATCCAAAGCGGGTGGGAATATAGCAGTGCGAAGTCTTCAAGCGTTTTTGCGTTTGAGCAAATTTCGGAATATTTTTGCGAAAATTTGCGCAAAACCGCATTTGCGAGCTTCGACTCTCCCTGCGAGCAGATTTTTTTTGAAACTTCCACCCACGAGTGTACCGTTTGCGCGATTTTGTCTTCGCGGGCGGAAATAATTTCGGCGCATGCGCACTTCAAAACGGCGAAAAGCACGGGGCGCGGCGTTTTTTTCAAAAAAACCGCCAAAATGGTGTCAATTAAGAGCTTATTTCTTAAAACTGTTAAAAAGATAAATTGACAAACGCGCCTTTCTTCTCCGTATTTATAGAAAAAGGAATATTGAGAGTCGAGAAATTCGTCCGCTTTCAAGGGGCGTTTTTCATACTCCATTAGCAATTTTGCGGCGTTTGCAAGTTTAACTGTGTCCGTGTTCGGCATGGATTTAAAAATTAAGCGGCTGCATATATTGCACATCTTCCATTTAAAAACAAATAAAATTATGAATTCAGAAGCGATTATTAGAAAAAATCCGAAACTCGCAGCCAAGCGCGAGAAGATTGAAAAATTTGCAGTCGGCTCTTGCTGTATGCATCAAAGCTGGGGTCTGGGCGTTGTAAGCGGCATTGACGAGGAAAACAGCAGGGTTATTATTGATTTTGACGCCAAGCCGAACCATTCAATGGATCTCGCTTTTTGCATCGACAAGCTCGACATTCTGGATGAGGGCGACATTTTGGTCCAATACCAGAAAGACCCCGCTTCTGTTGAAAAGAGGATGAAGGATTCCCCCGCTGAGTTCATAGAGGATTTGCTTGCGAGAATGCCTGACCAAATGGCGACTCCCGTCGAAATCGAAAATATTTTGGTGCGCCTTTTCAAAGTCGAAAAAGAATTCCGTTCGTGGTGGAACAAGGTAAAGAAAATTTTGGTGCGCGACCCGAAAATAGAATGCCCCAAAAAGAAAAACGAACATTATGTGCTTCGCGAAGAGGGCGAAGAAATCAAGCCCGAACAAGAGCTTCTGAAAGAATATTTCTTAAACCGCGACTCCAAGAAAAAAATCCTGCTTGCCGAAAAACTCTTTAATATGGTTTCTTCGGGCTCCGACAAGGAGGAAATCGCAAAGAGCATAGAAGAAATTAAAAACGACCTTCCGAAAATCAAGGAAGAGCTTACTTCCGCAATCAAGACTGCGCGCTCTTTGAAGCAGGCGGACAAGCTGCACGGCATCTGGGTCAGAAACGACCTTGTGCGCTTCCTCTTCCCGGGCGAAGAAGACAAAGTTGAAGAAATTTCCCCGCGCAGCCGCGACATCATTTTTGCGACAATCGAAGAAGACCCGAAGAACGGCTTGAACGACTTGGCAAAGAATTTGCCGTCCGCTTATTACGACCGCTTTTTGGACTTGCTCACGCGCAATTTTGCCGACACTTGGCGCGACATCATAATCGAGCTTTTGAAAAATTCCGAAGGCAGGTTCACTAACGAATGCGTAAACTTCCTTGTCGATTGGAAGGGCATGTCAAAGTATGTAAAGGGCGAAGAAGGCAAGGTTGAAGAGGAAAACAGCGCGGACTGCAAGGTTTTGGTAAAAGAAAGCCTGCACCGCTGGCTCGACGAGCAGACTTTGCGCGGTCCCGTGATTTTGTGGATTGTCAAAAACCGCAATTCCCAGAAATTCTCCGGTATTTTGAAGGATTTGATTGGCCAGCGTTTGTTTACGGCTCTGCTTTCCGCTATTGACGACGAAGCTTTGCAAAGCGACACAAACCGTCGCATTCCGCTTGTCGAAGCTTTGAGCGACGACAAGGAGCTTGTGGCAGACCTTTTGAAGGGTGCGTCTGCGGAAACCGCTCGCGACTTGGCTCAAAGCCTCCTCTTAAACCAGGGCTTTGACGACCTTACTCAGAAGTCGATTTTGGCGCGCTTTATCAAGCTTTATCCCGAAGTCCAGACTTTGGTTGCGGGCAGGGGCGACACGAAAGTGGAGCGTTTGTATGTTTCAAAATCCTCTTTGGACAGCCGCCGCGCGGAATTGGAAGACATCGTCAAAAATCAAATTCCGGCAAGCAAGGCTGCAATCGAAGCCGCCCGCGAACTCGGCGACTTGCGCGAAAATTCCGAATACAAAATGGCGCGCGAACACGACGAAACTTTGTCTGCCCGCCGCGCCCAGTTGCAGCGCGACATCGCAAAGGCGGAAGTTGTGGACTTTACGCAGGCTCCCGTTGACGTTGTCGGCATCGGCTCTGTGGTAACGGTTGAAAAGGACGGTTCGGCAAAGCAAATCTGCTCTATTCGCGGCGCATGGGACAGCAATCCCGACAAGAACATTTACTCCTACAAAACTCCGTTTGCGCAGGCATTGCTCGACCACAAAGTCGGCGATGTTGTCGAAACTAACATTGAAGGGCATAAAACGTCCTGGAAGATTGTCAAAATCGAACGCCCGACGGAATAGTTTTTGTTTTTTAGGCTTAAAAGACGTCCGATTTTTTTCGGACGTCTTTTTTTTATCTCTTGAAAAAAAGTTTTGTCTGTATAACTTTGATTTTAATTAAAAAAGGGAGAGGTATATGTTTTTTGGAAAAACAGCAAAATCAATTTTAATTGTTTTGTGCGCAGCGTGCTTCGTTTGCGCATGTAAAAAAGGCGGAGATTCCGCCCCCGCCGAAAAGCGCGTCCGCGAGGTCGTCGTAATGACGCCGCAAAAGCGGGCTTTGGAAATTTGGGATAAATACACCGCCCGAATAGAGGGGCAGAAGAGCGTCCAAATAAAGGCGAGGGTAAACGGCTATCTCGAAAAAATACTCTTTAAAGACGGCGCAAAGGTCAAGGAAGGCGACATCCTTTTTGAAATAGATTCGCGCCCGTTCGAGGCGGTCGTAGAGGCTCAGTCTGCCGCGATTGACGAAATAAAAACCCGCATCGAGCTTGCGAAGTCAAATTTGGAGAGGGCAAAGGAGCTTTTGGAGGTCAACGCAATTTCGCGCGAAGTTTACGAAACCCGCCTTTCGGAGTTAAAGTCTCAAAACGCAAAGCTCTTGATGGCGGAGGCGAATTTGCGCAAGGCGCGCCTCGATTTGGAATTTACAAAAGTGCGCGCCCCCATTTCGGGATACGTCAGCCGCAGGTATGTTGACGAGGGGAATTTGGTTGAAGATTCAAAGACAATGCTTGCCGATTTGGTTTCGCGCGACGTCGTTTACGCTTATTTTGAAGTCAGCGAACGCGACATCATAAGGTATAACGACAGCGGCTTGCTCGCCGATTTGAACGCGGGCAGGATTGAAAATTTGCCGGTAAAGCTCTCTTTGATGGACGATAAAAATGCGCGCGCCTTCGGCAAGCTCACCTATGCCGACAACAAGCTCGAATCTTCGAGTCTTGAATTTCGCGCGGAAATCGAAAACAAAAATTCCGACTTGTACCCCGGAATGTTTGCGGAGCTTGAACTTCGGGCGGGCGAACCGCGCGAAAAGCTCTTGATTCCCGAAGCCGCGATTGGTACTGACTTGGTTGGCAGGTTTGTGTATATTGTCGATTCGGACGACATCGTAAGGTACAGAAAGCTCTCTGTCGGCGAGCTTGTTGGAACCGACAGGGTTATAGAGGAAGGATTGGGCGAGTCCGACAGGGTGGTTGTAAACGGCATCCAGCGCGCGGCAATCGACACAAAGGTAAAACCGATTTTAAAGAAGTAGGCGTATGAAATTTTCGCACTTTTTTATTGAAAGGCCGATATTTGCAAGCGTCATATCGATTTTGATTGTAATTGTCGGCGCAATCAGCTTTTTCAGGTTGCCAATCACGCAGTATCCAAACATCGTTCCGCCGTCGATTGCAATATCGACAAAATATGCGGGGGCTACTCCCGAAGTAATAATGGACACGGTTGTCGCTCCCATTGAGCAGGAAGTAAACGGGGTCGAGCACATGCTTTACATATCGAGCCAGTGCGGCGCGGACGGCACGGTTACGATAGACGTTACTTTTGAAGTCGGAACAAGCATCGACATTGCTCTCGTGCAAGTTCAAAGCCGCGTTTCAAAGGCGGAATCGCGCCTGCCGAAGGAAGTTCGAGACTTGGGCGTCACAGTGCGCAAGCGTTCGCCTGATATGCTTGTTTTCATCAATTTGATTTCCCCCAAAGGCACGCGCGACAAGCTTTATCTTACCAACTACGCCATAACGCAAATTCAAGACCGCCTTTCCCGCGTGTACGGCGTAAGCGAATTCAGCGTTTTCGGCGCAAAGGAATATTGCATGCGCATTTGGATGAATCCCGAAAGGCTGGAAGCCTTGGATTTGTCGGCGGAACAGGTCGTGAATGCAATTCAGGAGCAGAACAAGCAGATAGCTCCCGGCAAGCTCAATGCTCCGCCCCTTGCCACCGGTGCGCCTTTCGAGCTTATGATAAACGCTCAGGGCAGGCTTCAAACGGAATCGGAGTTTGAAAACATCATCGTAAAGAGTATGCCAAACGGCAGGATTGTGCGCCTAAAGGACGTTGCGCGCATTCAGCTTGATTCTTATTTGTACGGCAATGAAACTTACATAAACAGCAAAAGCACCGTCTCTATGGGCGCGTACCAGCTTCCCGGCTCAAACGCTGTTGAAACAGCCAAGGCGTTGAGGCGCGAAATGGAGGAAATCAAGAAGGAATTTCCCGCAGACGTCGATTATTTGATAGGGCAGGACACGACAGAGTATATTTCAGAATCAATTTCAAAAGTCTATTCCACGATATTTGAGGCGGTTTTGCTTGTAGTATTTGTCGTAATGGCTTTTTTGCAGAATTGGAGGGCGGCGGTCATTCCGCTTTTTGCCATACCCGTTTCGCTCATCGGCACGTTTTTTATGATGTATGCCTTCGGGTTTTCCATAAACAATTTGACGCTTTTTGGGTTGGTTTTGGCAATCGGGATTGTCGTTGACGACGCCATTGTGGTTGTGGAAAACGTTGAGCGAAACATGAAACTTGGCTTGAAGGTCAAAGATGCCACAAAACAGGCAATGACCCAGGTGCAGGGGGCGTTGATTGCCATTGTGCTTGTTCTTTCTTCTGTATTTCTTCCGACCGCGTTTTTGGAGGGCATTTCGGGGCAGTTTTACAGGCAGTTTGCGATGACAATCGCTTCTTCCACGATAATTTCGGGCATAGTGTCCCTTACGCTCACTCCCGCCCTTTGCGCCGCAATGCTGACTGAAAGCGATGCAAAGCCCGACTTTTTCACTAAGATTTGGAATGCGACGCTTGGCAGGTTTTTCGCGCTCTTTAACCGAGGCTTCGATTTCTTCGCTCGGAAGTACGGCGCGTTTGTCGCAAGAATTGTGCGTTTCGGATTTATTGCGATATTGCTTTACGCATTGCTTTTATACGGAACATTCGAGCTTTTCAGCATCACTCCCAAAGGATTTATTCCCAAGCAGGACCAGGGTGTGCTTTCCGCTGCCATACAGCTTCCTGACGGCGCAAGTTTTGAGCGCACTGAGGAAGTCGCAAAAAAAGCGGGCGAGATTGTTATGGGCATAGACGGCGTGAAATACACCCTCGCAGTTGCGGGCAGGCACGGTTCCAACAATACCATGGTTTCAAACGCCGCAAAGCTTATCATAAATCTCGGCGACCGCGCAATGCGCGACAAAAAGGGATTGAGCGCGGACAAGATTTTGCATACTGCGCGCGTCCTTTTGGACGAGCAGATTATGGAGGCGGACACGAAGATGATGACGCCCCCTCCCGTTCGCGGCATAGGTTCGGGCAGCGACTTCAAGTTCCAAGTGCAGGACAGGGTCGGATTTGGCATAGCAGAGCTTGAAAAATACACGAAGATTTTTGTCGAAAAAATAAACGAGACACCGATGGTTTCTCAGGCTTTCACAAGCTATACTATTTCAAATCCGCAGCTCTTTGTGGATATAGACCGCACCCGCGCCCAAAAGCTGAATGTTCCCATATCTTCGATTTTCAGCACAATGCAGTACAACTTGGGCTCGATTTATGTAAACGACTTCAATTTGCTTGGCAGAGTTTACAGAGTCGTGGCGCAGGCGGACGCATACAGCCGAAAGGATATTTCGGATATTTACAGGCTGAAAGTCCCGAACGAGCAGGGCGAAAATGTTCCGCTTGGCTCGCTTGTCAAAGTAAAGAGAATAATCGGACCCGACCGCGTTATGCGCTACAACCTTTACACGAGCGCGGAAATTCAGGGAAATCTGAATGCGGGGTACAGCACAGGGCAGGTGATTGAATATGTCGAGGCTCTCGCAAAGGAAGTTTTGCCCGAAGGCATGGGCATCGAGTGGACCGACATCGCTTATCAGGAAAAGCGCGCGGGCAACACTTCAATGTACATTTTTGCCCTTTGCGTTGTTTTCGTATTCCTGCTCCTTGCGGCTCTTTACGAAAGCTGGACTCTTCCGCTTTCGGTAATTTTAATTGTGCCCCTTGTGCTTTTGTTCGCGATAATGGGCGTTTATCTGCGCGGAATGAACAACAATCTTATGACGCAAATCGGCTTCATCGTTCTGATAGGGCTGGCTTGCAAGAACGCGATTTTGATTGTCGAATTTGCCCACCAGCGCGAGATGAAGGGCGAGGAAATCGCAAGCGCGGTAAGCAACGCTTCGAAAAACCGCCTGAGGCCGATTATAATGACTTCGCTTGCGTTCATCTTGGGCGTTGTTCCTTTGGCGTTCGGGCATGGCGCGGGTTTTGAGCTGAGGCAGGCTTTGGGGACTTCCGTATTTTTCGGAATGATTGGCGTTACGGTTTTCGGGTGCGTGTTCACTCCGATTTTCTATTATGCAATAAGGAGCATAGCAAGAAAGGCTTGATGTCGGAGCAAAAAACAAATGCAATGCGCCTTCTCGACTCCAAAAAAGCCGACTACAAAGTTTATGACTACACAAAATTCCCAACGACAAACGGGGAGGAAGTAGCCGCGGTTTTGGGGCAAAATCCAAACCGCGTCTTCAAAACTTTGGTTACTGTTGGCAAGTCGGGGAAAAATTATGTGTTTATGCTTCCCGTCAACGCCGAACTCGATTTAAAAAAAGCGGCATTGGCGGCGAAGGAAAAATCCGTTGCCATGCTTAAAAGCCGCGACCTTCTGCCGCTTACGGGCTATGTTCACGGCGGTTGCTCTCCAATCGGAATGAAAAAGCTTTTCAAAACTTTCATCCATTCTTCCGCGCAAGATTTCGACGCTATTATTTTTAGCGGAGGGCGCATTGGCTGGCAGATTGAAACAAGTCTTGCGGAAATTCAAAAGCTTGTGCCGTTTACGCTCGCAGATATTGTTTGATAATGCCGAGTTTTTCTGTTCTGCATTAAAAAACTTCCAAGAAAATCTTGGAAGTTTTTTTTGCTATCTTATGTCGAAAACTTGGACTTTCACTCCGAGCCGTTTCAGGCAGTTTTCGTTGAAATCCAAGTGGATTGGGTGGTTCATGTAGGCATCGACATTTTCCTCTTTCATGGTGACTACGATTGCGCATGCAAATGTGTCGTCAACCACAGGGCGCAGGCTTGGAATTGGAATTCCGCAGACAAAATTTTCCGCAGTCCCTATTTCTTCGAGTTTTTTTGCGCCTGCCAAGACTTCCGCTTTGTCGGCGTCGTTTTTTGTTCTGAATATTACAACGTGGGTTACCATATTACTTCCTTTTTTTTAAATGTTTTAATATTAGTCCGATTTATTTACGAGTAAAGTTTTTAATATAAATCTTGTAAGTCGGGCATTTTTATGGTTTTATTCATTGCGATGAAAAGGTCTAAAATATTATCTGTTGCAACGATGGTTGCAGCTGTTTTTCCGAGTTTTTTGCTTGCGCAAACTTCGGCGGACATCGAAAACGCGCGCCAAGCGGCATGGAGCGGCTTGGATGCTTACAATGCGGCTTACCGCAAAATAGAATCGGCGGGGTCGATTATAGGCGACCTTTTTGAAAAGCAGGCTTCCTCTTGGCTTAAAGCAAAAGATTTGGACAGAAAGTTGAAACGCCAAAATTCCCAGCTTGCGGAAATTGAATTGAGCGTAAAGGCAATATCGGAAAGTTTTGAGAAGGACAAAAAATTTCTTGAAAACGTAAACGGAGACTTGAAGTCGGCTTCCGAGATTTTCGCGTTGGCGCAAAACCGTTTTGAGTTTGCGGACAAAATAAACGCAAAACTTAACGACCTCGCCGCAAAAAACCCGGGAGACAGGTATCAGGATAGGAATTACGGCAATTATCTTTCAAACAACTATTTAAGCGCAAAAGAAGAATTCAAGCAGGCGCAAAACCGCATCACGCGTCTTCTTGTCGAATCCGACATCGCAAATCCGCGCATAAGCGGAATTTCAAGCATGATGGCTCTTTCTCGTTCCTTCTTGAACAGGGCGGAGGACGAAATTAAAATAAACAGTGAAAATCTCGCGTCGCTTTCTTCCGAATACAAGGCATTGGAGGCGGGCGCGTTTGAAAATCTGAAAGAGTTGAATTTGTCGGTTGAAAAACTGCGCAGTGTCAAGATGAATTTCTTGTCGGAATACATGAAGCTTCTTTCAGTAATGGGCTCGCAAGATAGGATATTTAAGGAAAATCCCAACATGAAAAATATTTATGTCGAGCATATCGGCAAGATGTCAATAAAGCCCGACTATAACGCCTTTGAAGCCGCGTACGCCAATGCTAATTCCTTTGGGAGCGCGTCCAATTCGGACGAAGTTGCAAGAAGCGCAAGCCATGACACCTTAAAAAAGGCAAAAGCGCTCTCCTCTTCCGTAAAATTCGACAATGTAAGGGTTGAATTTTTGGAAATAGGCAAAAACTTGTCAGACTTGACCCGCGAAATCGAGGAAGCTACAATGCTTTTAAACGCGGTTGCCGACGAGGCTGAAAGCACGATAGTAAGCATTCGCGACTTGGAAGCTTCGGCAAAGGCTGTTTTGCAAAAATCCATAAGCCTTTCCACAAACGCCCAACTGTTAAATTCCGACATCGCGATTTATAAGAGCGATTTGGCAGTGATTACTGCGCAGTTTGAAGTTTCCATCGCAAACATAAAAACGATGCTTGGCAATTTCGTTTCCGACTGCAATTTGTGCTCTGAAAAAACTTCGGAAATAGAAAACTTGCTTTCCGATTCCAAGTAGTGGGTATAAATTTAAAACCTTTGAAAACCGCCTGAAAAATGGCGGTTTTTTATATTTAAAAAAACGCTTGGCTTGTATTTTGTAAAAACGGTAAAATGTTATGAAAAGTTTTTGATTGTCTTTTACGATTCGATTTCGGCGCGGTTTGTTTTTTGCGACCCACGAAAATGAAACTTTAAAAAAGCATTCATAGCTTTGCATTACATATCCTGATTTTTCGAAAACTTCCAAGGATAGTTTGAGGGCAATGCGCAAAATGATTGCAGGTCGTTTTTGCGGCATGGACGACTTCATAAAATACGAAAATTCAAAAATGTTTGAAGCGAGATATTTTGGCTTCGGTCTGGAAACGCGAAAATCCGTATCTTGCGGCTATTATGAACACGGGGATTCATTCTTTCATTTTTCGCTCCAGAATTTTTTTGCGGAGGCGATGGTTATGCCCCTTAAATTTATGTATCTGAACCTTAAAAGCGATTTGTCGCGATGCCCCATTTCGCTTTGCAACTTGTCGAGGTTTTGAAAGTGCTTGAAGTGGTAGGATGCGAATGTGTGCCTCAGGACGTCTTGCACCCATTTGTCTTTAAAGCCCGCTTCTTCGCGCACGGTTCTCCATCTCTTGTTCCAATTTCTGGGGCATATTGAAGTTTCGGGGCTTGCGCGGCATTTTTTCAGGATTCCTTGCAGGGGAGGGTATATCGAAACATGCCTTGCTCCTCCTGTTTTGCTGCTTTTGGGTGTTATTGTGATTACGTTTTCGGTAAAATCAACGTCTTTCCATTTAAGCCTTGCCACTTCGTGGGGGCGTATGCCTGCGTAGAGCATTATCGAGACTCCCGCGAGGCAGTCGGGGTATTCTTTTGCCGATTTCATGAGTTTTGAAATTTCGTCAAGGGTCAGCGGGCGTATTTCTTTTTCAAAAACTTTCTTTTTGCGGATTTTTTTTACGGGATTTTTTTCCGCCCAGTCGTTTTTTATGGCAAATTCAAACAGCCCGTGCAGCATTATGCGCGCCTTGTTGAATTGGCTTGGAGATTTAAACGCGCGCTCCAAGTATTTTTCGCACTTCGGCGCGCTGAGAATAGATATGGGCATATTTGATATGTCTGTTTTTTTTATTAGAAACATTCCGAGCGATTTTATGTCGGAAACGGATTTTTTTCGCAGATGGTTTTTGGATTTTAAGTATTCCGAAAGCGCGGATTTAAATAGTTTGCTTTGCGGCGGTTTTTGGCATTGGTCTATCGCAATGTCAATTATCTTGCGGCAGAATTGTTTTCTTTTTGCGGGGCTTTCGCAATCGGGCGCGTAATCCAAAATATTTAATACCATTCTTGCGGCGTCAATTAGCGATATGCCGCTGTTTTCGAGCAATTTATAAGCTGTTGTTATGTCTGATTGCATTGCGTATTGCTAATACGGATGTCAAGAAATATCGAGATTTTGGTGTATTGGAGAGATATTTGGCTGAATGTCCGCGCGAATATGTTTGTTGAATAAATGATAAAGAGCAAAACGATAGCAAGTTAAGAAAATCAAAAAAATCCGTATTAGCAATACGCGTATTTCCCGTATAAATCAGCTGCGATAAACGCGTTGGGGGTTGGGAAGTTAAGAATTTTTTTGCCGAAAAAGAAATATGTTAAATTTGCATTTAGACGGAGGGTTTGGGGCTTGGTTCGTTGGAATTGCGGTGGTCTGCCTGTGCTTTGCCTGCATATTCTTTTTTTTGTGTTTCAGATTTTACAAGTTGAATTTTGACCCCGCCGAAAATTCAGAAATAGAGAACAACGGCTTTTTAAGATGCTTTCTGTGCTGCTTGTTTTAATGGGAATCATTTTTGCGTTTTGCGCTTACAGTTTGATTTTGTTTGTGTAATTTCTTCTTATAGTCAATAAAACGAGCGGGGGCGGGCGAAAGCCTGCTTCCGTCTTTTTTTGCGCTCCGCCGTTATATTTGCGCGCAAAATTTTCCCAAAAGTTAAATAATTGGGAAACAATGTATGAAATGATAAAAAATCGCGCGTTTGCAAGAATGAACTTTTTTGCGTGGCATTCTTGCGGAAAAATATCTTGACAGGCAATTTATGCGGGTATTAACTTTCTTATTTTATATTTATTAAACATCATTTTGAAATGTTGTGCGCGCATTTCCGAATGGTTTTTATTCTAACTTTAAGATTTTATGAAACACACCATTTCCGCTTTGGTAGAAAATAAATTTGGCGTTCTCGCGAGGGTTGCGGGAATGTTTAGCGGCAGAGGTTTTAATATTGAAACTTTGAATGTCGGGCCCGTAGAGGGCGGAAAGTTTTCCCGCATCACTGTGACGGTGAGGGACGGCAACCATAGCGTGGACCAGTGCGTAAAACAGCTTTCAAGGCTTGTGAACGTAATAGAGGTCAAGGATTTTTCAAGCTCTTCGGCATTTGTTGCAAGGGAGCTTGTCATGGTAAAGGTCAAGGCAAATTCGCAAACCCGCGCGAATATTGTCGAAATCGCGGATTTGTTCAGGGGTAAGGTTATCGATGTCGAGCCCGACTCGCTGATTATCGAATGCACGGGCAATCCGAATAAAATTCTGGCTTTTTTGAACATGATAGAACCTTTCGGGCTCTTGGAGATGGCAAGAACCGGAAATGTCGCTTTGGAGCGCGGCAAGCTCGCGCGCGGAGACGATTAATTTCAAACCAATACTAAATACAAAAAAGGATATAAAAATATGCCTGCAAAAGTATATACGGAAAAAGACGCTGATTTGGGCGTTTTAAAAGGTAAAACATTGGCCGTTATCGGCTACGGCTCTCAGGGCCACGCGCATGCGCTCAACTTGAAGGAAAGCGGCTGCAAGGTCATCATCGGCCTCTATCCGCAGAGCAAGTCTGTGGAAGTTGCAAAGGCTCAGGGCTTTGAAGTTTATCCGACAGCAGAAGCGGTCGAAAAGGCTGACGTAATTATGATTGCCGCTCCCGACATGAAGCAGGCCGACATTTACGAAAAAGACATCGCCCCGAACCTCAAAAAGGGCAAGACTCTTCTTTTCACGCACGGTTTGGCAATCCATTCCGGCATGATAAAAGTTCCCGCAGGCGTAAACGTAATCATGGTTGCCCCGAAGGGTCCCGGTCATGAAGTGCGTTCGCAGTTTGTTGAAGGCAAGGGCGTTCCCGCTCTCATCGCTGTTTACCAAGGCGGCACGGCTGCCAAGAAAATCGCTTTGGCTTGGGCAAAGGGTATCGGCGGCGCTCGCGCGGGCGTTATCGAAACAACATTCAAGGAAGAAACCGAAACCGACCTCTTCGGCGAACAGGCTGTTCTTTGCGGCGGCGTAAGCGCGCTCATCAAGGCAGGTTTTGAAACATTGGTCGAAGCGGGATACAAGCCCGAAATGGCTTACTTTGAATGCTGCCACGAATTGAAGCTCATTTGCGACCTCATCGTCGAAAAGGGCATTTCAGGCATGCGTTTCTCCATTTCCGAAACCGCAAAGTACGGCGACATCACACGCGGCCCGCGCGTAGTGACGAAGGATACCAAGAAGGCAATGAAGCAAATCTTGAAAGAAATCCAGACCGGAAAATTCACAAAGGAATGGGTAAAGGAATACAAGGGCGGCTTGAAGAACTACAACAAGCTCTTGAAGGAAGGCGAAGAACATTTGATTGAAAAGACCGGCGAACGTTTGCGCAGCCTCATGCCTTGGGTTCCGAAGCGCAACATCAAGGGCGCTCAGGCGGCTTACGCAATGGCGTCTGTTGCAAAAAAAGCTCCTGCCAAAAAAGCTTGCGCAAAAAAATGCGCGTGCAAAAAGAGCAAGTAAGCCTTTTTTAATTTTTAACGAAAATCCAAGCTCCGCGCGGGCTTGGATTTTTTTGTTTTATTGGTTTGAAAACTTTGCCGCGATTATTGTAGTCTGTAAAAAATGAAGAAAATTTTTAAAGTCGCCACCCGCACAAGTCCGCTTGCGATGAAGCAGGCGGAAATGGCGGTCGAATACTTTTCGCGGAAGATTAAAAATTCGGCATACGAAATTTTGCCTTTCAAGACGCTGGGCGACAAGAAGCTCGAATGGTCTCTTGAAAAAGAGGGCGGCAAAGGGCTGTTTACAAAGGAGCTTGAAGACGCACTTTTAAGCGGGGAAGCCGATTTTGCGGTTCACAGCGCAAAGGATATGCCGGTTGTTTGCCCCGAGGGGCTTGCCGTTGCCGCTTTTTTGCCGCGCGACGACGCCCGCGATGTTTTTATCTCGAAAATTCCCTCCCCGAAGGTAATTGCGACCGCAAGCCCGCGCAGGAGGGCGCAGTTAAAAAGAATTTTTCCCGACGCTGAGTGGACGCAAATCAGAGGCAATGTCGGCACGAGGCTTGGTAAAATCTGCGGCGGGCTTGCAGACGCCACCATGCTTTCAGCTGCCGGCTTGGACAGGCTCGGCATAAATTCTTTTGAGGGCTTGAAGTTTGAAAGGCTCGATTTCTCAAGGTGCGTTCCCGCCGTCGGGCAGGGCGTGATAGCCATAGAATGCAGGGTTGACGACGCTCCGTTTTTCGGGCAGTTTTCGCACCGACCCACATCTATTGCGGTGCGCCTTGAACGGGAGTTTTTAAAATCGCTCGGCGGAGGCTGCCAAGCTGCGTTCGGCGCGAATTTCGACGGCGGAATTTTCAGGATTTTCCACGAAAAGACTTCCTACGCGGAATATGATTTTACCAAACTTTCTTCTTTTGAAGAAATGCTTGAAAAAGTCCGCGAAATCGCGCTCGGGATTTTAAAATAAATCAGCTGAAAAATTTTTCGCTTAAGATTTTGACAAGCTTTTGCGCAAGCTCGTCCTTTGTTCCGCGCTCCAAGTTAATGGTTTCGCCATTTCTGAAAATGAGCGATATTTCGTTGAAGTCGGAGGCAAACCCCGCGTCTTTTCTTGAAACGTTGTTTGCCGCGATTGCGTCCAAATTCTTTTCTTCCAGCTTCTTTTTTGCGTAGGAAGCGATGTCGTTTGTTTCGGCGGCAAAGCCTATTAGAATTTGGCGGTTTTTGGATTTTGAAAGGGTTTTTAAAATGTCGGGCGTCTGCTCGAATTCAACAAGCATTTCGAGGTTTTCCTTTTTGACTTTTTGCGCGGATTTTACTTTCGGGCGCATGTCGGAAACTGCGGCAGTCATTATGAGGATATCGCAAGCGGGAAAACGCGCAGACGTTTCGCGTAGCATGTCTTCGGCTGAAATTGCCGAAACAATCTCAATCCCATCGGGCAATGGGGCGGATACTGCGCCCAAAACAAGCGTCGTTTCCCAGCCCGATTTTTTGCAGGCTTTTGCAATGGCAATCCCCATTTTCCCCGTTGAGGGATTGCTGATAAAGCGTACGGGGTCGAAATATTCGCGCGTTGCTCCCGCGGTTATTAAGCACTTGATTTGCCTCATGAAAAAGAGCAAATATCGTAAATAATTTGAAGTAAAGCAATTTTTGTCTAAAAAATGATGAAATTTGCGTTGACAAGTTTTGTTTTGGCTCAAATATATACTACCTTTAATATATTTATAAAAGAAGATGGCAAACAAGAAATCATCACAAAAAGACATTCGTAAAACGGCAGCCCGCACATTGCGCAACCGCACGGTGCGCAGCCGTATCAAGACTTTATCTAAGGCTGCGGCGAAAGCGGAAGGCGCGGAAGCCATTAAGGCAAGCGGCGCGGTTTTGGCGTCTGCCGTTGATAAGGCTGTTAAAAAGGGCGTTGTTCACGCAAACAAGGCGTCGCGCATTAAGAGCCGTGTTGCAAAGGCTTTGAACGCCGCAAAATAATAGCAGAAAACTGCTTCTATTTGCGCCACTCGCAAGCAGCCTGTGGCGTTTTTTTATCAAATGGCGGGTTTTGAAAAGCTTGGTTTCCCCGAAGGGCTTTTAGGAGAAAAGCCTGTCCGCCTTGATGTGCTTGAATGCAGGGCGGGGAAGTTTGTCGCGGTAAACAAGCCTTCAAATGTTTACCTCGAAGCGGACGGAATTGCCGAAAATCCTTTGACCATAATTGCGGGGATAAAGGCGCAGGCGGGCAAGAAAGAGTTTGAACGCCTCGGAATGGAAAGCCCCTATGCCGTGTTTGCGACCGACCCCGAAATATCCGGAGTGGCATTGATTGCCTCGAACAAGGAGTCGAGCGACGAGCTACGCAATTCTTTCGGCTCAGGGCTTTTCGAGTTCGAGTTTGAGCTTTTGAGCGAAAGACCCTATGGCAAAGTCGAGGAAATCGTGGATTTGCCTTTGATCCGCCACGAAAGCAAGCCGCGCGCGATAGTTTCGCATCGATTTGGCAAGAAGTGTCAAACTCGTTTCGAGCTCAAAGAGGATTTTGGAGAGTGGCAGCTTTGGTCTGCGAAGACGAATTTCTTGCGCTGGCACCAGATAAGAATTCACGCCGCCGAGGCGGGGCTTAGAATGGTTGGAGACGATACTTATGTCAGGGTGCGCAAAATATATTTGTCGAGGTTGAAGCGCGGGCAGTTCAAGGGCGAAGAGCTTGCGCCGATATACGATAATCTCGCCATTCATCTTTCAAGGCTTTCCTTTCCGTGCGGCGGCGAAAAAATAGAAGTTTCGGCTCCGCTTCCAAAGGGTTTTTCGGTTCTTTTAAAGAAAATCAAAAACAGGTATTAAAACGCTCCGCGCAGAAATGTGCGGTTTTTTTTATGCTTTGTGTGCGAAGGAGGGAATCACAATTCTTCTCAAAAGGCGGATTGGCTTTCAGCGGAAGGCTTTCGTAAATCGGCGCAAATTCAAGTTTCAGAAAGCCCAAATTTTGAATGAAAACTGTTTGGCAAGTTGCCCTTGCTTTCGCCGATGAAAGCTTCAATGTCTTTTTAGCATAAAAACGGCGATGGCGTTCTGCAAAAATTTATTTTTTCAAACAATAATTTTGACTTTCTATCAGGCGGAGTTTGGGTATGCCAAAATTATGCTTCTTCTTGGTGGCGGTTTGTAGAAAAATTGCATAAGTCCTTTGTTTTTTGTGAGATTTTTGCTTGCAAATACCCTGTTTTTTAAGATTAAATGGCGGGAATTGTTTTTTAGTTTTTTTACGGAAGGCATTTTTTTATTTTATGAATACGATATATACAATTCTTGCGCAGGCAGGCGATGCTGCTTCAAGCGCGACAACCGAACAAGCTGCACAAGGCGGAAGCTTTCTTCAAAGCCCAATCGTCATTATGCTTTTATTCTTGGGCGCCATGTATTTCTTTATGATTGCGCCGCAAAGAAAACGCCAAAAGCAGCATGAGCAGATGCTTAACAATTTGCAGACGGGCGATGAAATCATAACCATCGGCGGCATCTACGGCAAAATCACAAACAAGACCGACAAGACTTTCACAATCAAGGTTGCCGATTCAACGAAAATCGAAATTTTGAAAAATGCGGTGTCTTCAAAAGTTGAAGGCTCGGCAAACGGCGAAGCTCCCAAAAACGAAGAAATCCAAAAGTAATCATGAAAGGTAAAATAGCTTGGAAACTTGTCTTGACCGTCCTTGTTTTGGCTTGGGCGGTTTCGGCAATGGTGCCGTTTACGGACACCCCGTTTGAAACTTACATCGCAAACCGCGCGACCAAAAACGCCGACGAGTTTGCAAATATATTGAAAGAGGCAGGGAAGCGCGTCGATCCCGTAAACTACAAGAAAGACCCGACAAAGTCTTCCACTCTTTACACTGCAATCACCGAATACGCCAACGAAAACAAAATCGACCTTTCCAAGTATTTTGACGTAAACGTATCCGATATTAAAATTTTAAAAAAGCGCAACGATGTCTTGATAAGGGAGCTTTACCGCCAAAGCAAGTCGTCTTTGAAAAAAGGCTTGGACTTGGCGGGCGGCGTGTCGTTTACTCTTGAAATCAACGAGGACGAACTGCTTGACGACATGTTTTCGCGCAAGGGTCAGCTTGAAGACGTGGTGCGCGTTCTCGACAGCCGCATAAACGGCTTGGGCGTAACAGAGCCGAGCATTCGCGTTGTCGGCTCAAACGCAATCGAAGTCCAGATGCCCGGTGTTTCTCTTAAAGACAATCCCGAAGCCGTCGAAGAGCTTTCGCGCCCTGCGCGACTCGAATTCAGGCTTGCGCATCGCAGCATTCTTCCGAGCAGCGCGAATGCTCCGAAGCGCGAATGGCCGATTGGCTACGAGCTTTTGGTTGAGGAAAATGCCGCCCGCGACGGTTCAATAATCGAAAAACCTCTTTACATCAAGAAGTGCGCTGAAGCTCTTGGCGACATCATCGACCATTCGGGAGTTTCGATGGACGATGCAGGCAGGTTTTCAGTAGGTATGGACTTCACAAGCGAAGGCTCGAAAAAGTTTGAGGAAATCACGAGGAAGATTTTGGCGAAAGACGCGAAATACGCGGGTTCTGCAAATGAATACGAGCAAAAACAGCTTTTGGCAATCGTCCTTGACGGCAAGCTCATGAGCGCGCCGCGCATCATTTCCGTAATCAGCGACAGAGGCTCCATCACGGGAGATTTCAACCAGCGCGAAGCCTTGGAGCTTGCAAACGCCTTGAACAATCCTTTGAAAGTCGGGCTTAACCGCACTTCCATGAACGAAGTCGGGCCTTCCATGGCGGAAGGCGCGCGCAACTCATCTTTGATGGCGGGCGCAATCGGTGCGGGGTTGGTACTGCTTTTCATGGTGCTTTACTATCGCGGAATGGGCATTTTGGCAATGATTACGGTTGCCGCTAACATCGTGTTTATTTTGGGCACTTTGGCAAGCTTTGGTGCAACGATGACTTTGCCCGGCATTGCCGCTTTGGTTTTGACAATAGGCATGGCGGTTGACGCAAACATTCTCATATTTGAAAGAATGCGCGAAGAGCTGAATGCGGGCAAAAGCATGTGGAATTCTTTGCAGGCGGGCTATGAAAAAGCTTTTTCAACTATTGTTGACGCGAATTTGACCACTCTTCTTACGGCGGTGATTTTGTGGAAGCTTGGCACAGGTCCCGTCAAGGGATTCGGCGTTACATTGGCAGTCGGCATTTTGGCGACTCTCTTCTGCGCCTTAATCTTCGGCAGGGCGTTATGCGAAATCGTGATTTCGCTCGGATGGTTCAAAAACTCGTTTAAATGGAAGCTTATCGGCGAAACAAACGTTGACGTGATGAAGCACTTTAAGTCTATGTTCATAGCTTCCTGGCTTGTGATTTTGTGCGGCGTTATGGCGGTTGCGTACCGCGGAGACAAGTGCGTAAGCATCGACTTCACTGGTGGCGAAATGCAGACTTTGAGCTATGCCGAAAAGCTTTCGGTGGGCGACATAACTTCCGTTTCAAACGATACGTTGGGCGAAGTTCAGGCGTCTTATCAGAAAGACTTGGCTACCGGCAACGAAATCTTGACCGTCCAGACGGAAACAGGCAAGGGCGAGGCGGTGTTTGAAGCCTTGAAGGCGAAGTATCCGCAAGCTGATTTGAAGCTTGTCGGCAAGGAAAGCATAGGCGCGTCCGTAAGCTCCGACATCACGAAAAATGCCGTAATATCGCTTCTTTTGGCGTTTGGCGGAATACTGCTTTATGTGGCTTTGCGCTTTGAAATCGGTTTCGGCGTCGGTGCGGTTGTTGCTCTTGTGCACGATATTTTGATGGCAATAGGTCTGTATGTAATATTGGGAATGTTCGGCATCGGCTCGGGGCTTTTCTCCGCTCCGATGATTGCCGCAATCCTGATGACGGTTGGCTATTCGATTAACGATAAAATCGTCGTTTTCGACAGAATCAGGGAAGAGTTGCCGCTCAACCCCGCGATGTCGCTTTACGACGTAATCCGAAAGTCAATCAACAAGACTTTTGCAAGAACGATTTTGACTTCTGTTACGACATTCTTTGCGGCTCTCGCCTTGTTTGTGTTCGGCACGGGCATCATCAAAGACTTCTCTTTGATATTCCTCTTGGGCATCATAACAGGCACTTTCTCTTCTATATTCATTGCAAGCCCCGTGTTTTACGCATGGCACAAGGGCAAGCGCAAGAACGTAGAGGCCGCGCAAGACATGGAAATCAAGCACGAATGGGAAGAATAATATGGCTGAAAAAATTACAATTTGTGGCGGAAAATTAGTTGTTCCGAACAATCCGATTTTGCCTTTCATTGAAGGCGATGGCACGGGCCCTGATATTTGGAGGGCATCGGTCAGGGTTTTTGACGCGGCGGTCGAAAAAGCTTACGGCGGTTCAAAAAAAATAGAATGGCTCGAAGTTTTGGCGGGCGAAAAGGCTTTCAACAAAGTCGGTTCGTGGCTGCCTGACGAAACTTTGACCGCGTTCAAAGAATATTTGGTCGGCATAAAAGGGCCTCTCACAACTCCGATTGGCGGCGGCATACGCTCTTTGAACGTGGCATTGCGCCAAGAATTGGACCTCTATGTTTGCCAACGTCCTGTCCGCTATTTTAACGGAATTGAAAGCCCCGTAAAGCGTCCCGATTTGGTCGATATGGTGATTTTCCGCGAAAACACCGAAGACATTTACGCGGGGATAGAGTTTGAATTCGGTTCGGAAGACGTTGCAAAATTAAAGGACTTTTTGAAGCGCGAATTTCCCGCAAAGTTCAAAAAAATACGCTTTCCCGAATCTTGCGGCATAGGCGTAAAGCCTGTCTCGAAAGAAGGCACTCAGCGTTTGGTTAGAAGCGCGATTGAGTATGCGGTTTCGCAGGGCAGAAAGAGCGTTACTCTCGTTCACAAGGGCAACATAATGAAGTTTACCGAAGGCGCGTTCCGCGACTGGGGCTACGAAGTTGCATTGAAGGAATTCGGAGCGGAAAAAATCGACGGCGGTCCGTGGTGCAGGCTTCCGAACGGGATTGTGGTAAAAGACGTCATAGCCGACGCTTTCTTGCAGCAAATTTTGACGCGCCCCGCGGAATACGACGTGGTTGCCACTTTGAATTTGAACGGCGACTATATTTCCGACGCGCTTGCCGCGCAGGTCGGTGGCATCGGCATTGCGCCAGGGGCAAACATAAATTATGTTTCGGGGCATGCTATATTTGAAGCCACGCACGGAACTGCGCCGAAGTATGCAAACCTCGACAAGGTAAACCCCGGCTCTCTCATCCTTTCGGGTGAAATGATGTTCAGGTATTTGGGCTGGAACGAAGCCGCAGACCTGCTCGTCAAGGGCTTGGAAGGCGCGATTGGCGCGCGCACCGTTACATACGACCTTGCGCGCCTCATTCCAAATTCCACGGAGCTTAAATGTTCGGAATTTGCCGATGCAGTAATTGCGAAAATGTAGTTTGGCTCTTTGTTTAAATTTAAAGGCGCGCATTAAAAAGATATTTTTTGCGCGCCTTTTTTGTGTTCGTAAAAATGCTTGCAATTATCAAAAAATAATTGCAATATGAAATTATGTTGGAAAATATTGAACTTGCCGCTTCCAATATGCCGTGGCTTTTCTCGGCATTCTTTTTTGTTTTTGGGGCGTGTGTCGGCAGTTTTTTGAATGTCTGCATATACCGCATACCCGAAGGGAAGTCTATAATTTCCCCTCCATCGCATTGCAAATGCGGCGCGAAAATCAAGTGGCATGACAATATTCCGATTTTAAGCTGGTTTATTTTAAAGGGCAGGGCGCGGTGCTGCCATGAGCCGTTTTCTTTCAGGTATCCTTTTGTTGAAACTTTGTGCGCGGTTGTGTTTGCATGTATTTGGAATTTCTTTCCGATGGCGCAGGCGTTTGCGTATATGTTCTTTTTCGCGCTGATGGTTGTGGTGAGCTTTATTGACATAGACTGCATGGAGCTTCCCGATTTGCTGACGGTTGGCGGGTGCGTTGCGGGGGTTGTCGTTTCTTTTCTTGTCCCGCAAATACATGTTAAAGACGCCATGGAAGGTGCGCCGTTTTTGTTTTACGCGATAAAAAGCGCGCTTATTTCCGTGATAGGAATTGCCGTTTCAACCGGTTTTTTATATTGGTTCAGGCTGTTGGCGGAGTACGTTTTTAAACGCGAAGCGATGGGCGAGGGCGATGTCGTATTGATAGGTTGCATCGGCGCGTTTTGCGGCTGGCAGGGAGCGATTTTCGCTATTTTCGGAGGTTCTTTAATCGGCTCTTTGATTATGATTCCGATAATAATCTGGTTTAGAATTTTTGTGCGAAGAAAAAAAATAATGGAAACAATTCCATACGGACCGTGGCTTGCCATAGGAGCCGTCGTTTATTTGTTTGTTCAGAAATATGTCGATTTCTATTTTGAGGGCATAAAGGCGATATTCTTTTGACATATGAAGGCGGGAGCAGAGTTTGACGATTTTTTAAATCGGATAGGCAGGCAACGCAGATATTCAAAATACACTTTGCGCAACTATTCCAAGTCGGTTTTGGAATGGTATGATTGGCTTGGCTCAAATGAGATGTTCTCAGGGGACATTTTTTCCGTTCCGAGAATTTTTGCGAAGAATTACATCGCATATCTCTCTCAAAAAGTGTCGCGCACGACTCTGCACAACAAGATTTCAGCTCTTCGCACTTTCCACAGGTTTTTGCGCGAGGCAAAAGGCGCGAAGGAAAATCCGTTTGCTTCTCTTCCGCTTCCCAAAATGCGCAAGGACTTGCCGGTATTTTTGAATCCGATACAGGTCTCAAAACTTTTGTCCGCCCCGTGGGAGTACTTCAAGGAAGGCAAAATAAAGCATTTTGAAGCAGTGCGCGACGCTCTTTGTCTGGAGTTTTTGTACGGCGCGGGGCTTCGCATAAGCGAGCTTTGTTCGTTGAAATTTTCCGACATAGATTTCAGCCGCGCAACCGCGAGGGTTTTGGGCAAGGGGCAGAAAATCCGTCTTTGTCCGTTCGGCAAAAACGCATTGGAGCTTTTGAAAATTTGGAAAGAAGAGTATTGCGCGGGCAGGGCGCAGGGCGACTTTATTTTGTTTTGCGAAAGCGGAATGCAGATTTATCCGCGTTTAATCCAGCGCAATTTGAAAAATTATTTGGTTGAAGCAGGTTTGCCCGCGAATATCACGCCCCACAAATTGCGCCATTCTTTTGCGACGCATTTGGTTGACGAGGGTGTCGATTTGCGTTCGCTTCAAGAAATGCTTGGGCATTCCAGCCTTTCCACGACCCAGATTTACACCCATTTGAGCACCGCGCATTTGAAGCGCGAACACGGAAAGCTGTTCTGATTATGCAAGGCGGAAAATTGAAAAAAATCGCGGTTTATTGCGGGGCGTCAGGCGGCTCCGATGCCTTTATTTCGGCGGCGCGGGACTTCGGGAAAATCTTGGCGCGGGAAAACGTTGAGCTGATTTATGGAGCTGGCAGCGTGGGGCTTATGGGCGCGCTTGCAGACGGAGTTTTGGAAAACGGAGGCTCTGTTACGGGCGTTGTTCCGCGGCAGTTTTCACGGGAAGTCGTCCATCAGAATTTGACGCGGATAATTTATACAAATTCAATGGGCGAGCGCAAAAAAATCATGCTTGATCTTGCCGACGCAAACGTGGCTCTTGCGGGAGGCTTCGGAACTCTTGACGAAATTAGCGAGGCTCTGGTGCTTTTGCAGCTCGGCGCGTCAAACTCTCCTTGCGGATTTCTAAATACGAACGGCTTTTACAACAAACTTTTTGACTTCTTTAAAAACGTCAGGAAAGAGAATTTTTTGTCAGAAATTCATTTTGACATGGCGTTGAAAGACGAAAATCCTAAAAGGCTTCTTGAAAAACTCTCTTCATATAAACGCCCCGAAGAAAAGCTCTATTGGGATAATTTTCAAAAAATTAAATGAAAATGAAAATTATTATTGATTCTATAAAAAATTTATTTTAACTTTTCTTTTTAAATTTAAGGGAAAATTCTCTTGAAGCAAAAAAATATTTTCAACACTAATCAAATAAGGAAAAAAATGAAAAAGACAGTATGTTCAATCTGCGGATATGTATTTGAAGGCGAAGTTGCGGACGTTTGCCCGCAATGCAAGGCTCCCCGTTCGAAGTTCATCGAAAGGGAAGAAAACGCAGGCTTGGTATGGGCTGACGAACACCGCATCGGAGTCGCAAAAGGCTTGGACGCGGAAGTAGTCGAAGGCTTGAGGGCAAACTTCATGGGAGAATGCACCGAAGTCGGAATGTACCTTGCAATGAGCCGCCAGGCGGACAGGGAAGGCTACCCCGAAGTTGCCGAAGCATACAAGCGCATCGCGTTTGAAGAAGCGGAACACGCGGCGAAATTCGCGGAACTCTTGGGCGAAGTGGTAGAACCTTCAACAAAGGCAAACTTGGAAGCGAGAGTTGCGGCCGAACACGGCGCGACGGAAGGCAAGCTTATGATTGCAAAACGCGCAAAGCAGCTCGGCTACGACGCAATCCACGACACAGTGCATGAAATGTGCAAAGACGAAGCCCGCCACGGTTGCGCATTCCAAGGTCTCTTGAACCGTTACTTCTCAAAGTAAATTTCACGCGCAATTTAGCGCAATGTTAGCTTGTCAGACAAAAGCCTTTCGCAAATCGAAAGGCTTTTTTGCTTTAAAAATAGCATTTTTTTGTAAATTATACAGTATGTTGTTTATATTAGCGCGATAAAAGTTAAAATAGGCTTAAAGCGGTTCGCAAAAAAATAGAAGCGGCTAATTTATATTGCAAAAGTAAAAAAGAAAAATAATGGCAATAATTAAGTGTTTTGAATGCGGAAAAGATGTTAGCGACAAGGCAAGTTGTTGCCCTCATTGCGGCTATGATATTGCCGCGCATCTTTACAACACAATGCCGCAACTTGAACTTGATTTAAATATCGGGGGCGTCGTTGATGGCGCATATTTGGTAGTAGATGTTTTAGGAGAAGAAAAGCAGGTAAATTTAATTTGTCATACGCATGGGCTTTCGATATCTGACTTGGAGTTAAAAGACTTGCAGATAATACCCTTTTCGCACGTTATAGATTTGGGTGTTTATTATCACAACTATATCGAAGACGATTTTCTTCAGCATCAAAGGAGCGTTTCTTTTTTGAGGCTTGAATATTGGAATTGGAAAACAAAAAAACGCACAATTTTGCGTTTTTCAGTGGCCGATAGAAAAAGTATTTATGTTAAAGCCGAAGAAGCGCATAAAGCGTTTGTCAATTATTACAAAGACGCAGTTTTTAAATCAAGCAGCACAGAAGCCGAAAAAATCGCCCCTGCTGTTTTTGTTCGCGAATACATCGAAGAATACAAACATAAAGTAGAAAAAGCAGAGATCGGTTGCTGTTTGTTTTCAGTAATTTTTATTTTGCTATTGCTTTTTCCGATATGTATGGGCGATAACCATGATAGTGTTATATCGGGAATTTGGGTTGTTTTGTTTTCGCTATGCTTGATTGTTATATTTTTTCTTGTTTTATATACAATAAATTGTTTCTTCTCAAAATATAGCTGACAAAAAAATATTTATTAAAATCGTGCATCGATATATCGGATTGTTGTTTTTTGCAGCTACTCTCAAACCCTTTGTTTATCAACAAAAAAGCCCGCAAACGCTCTTGTTTGCAGGCTTTTTTTAATGGAGCGGGCGGTGGGGGTCGAACCCATAACCTCAAGCTTGGGAAGCTCGCGCTCTGCCAATTGAGCTACGCCCGCATTAAAAATTTTAAATAAAAATTAAACTTAAAAATTATTCTTCGTCAAACTTGCGCTTAAACAAATCTTCGATTTCATCAAGCATCGGTTTTGCCCCTTCGCCGCATGCCACAAATTTTATCGAGGAGCCTTTCCCCGCCGCAAGCATCATCAACCCCATGATGCTCTTGCCGTTTACTTTTTCCCCGTCCTTTTCAACGACAAGTTCCGCGCCCGAATATTTGTTTGAAGCGCGCACAATCTTTGAGGCGGGACGGGCATGTATGCCCATCTTGTTTTCAACGGTCAGTATTTTTGTGGCTTGTTCTGTTGAGCTCATAATTTTTAAAAGTACATAATTGGCTATGCCTTATTTTTGGTCAAGCAAAAAGTTAGGCATGGCTTTGTAAAACGCGCCCGAAACAATGTCAGGCGCGTCGTTTAATTTTATTCTACCACTTTACGCCGACTTGCATCGAGACAACGTGTGCGCAACCGTCGTAATAGCCTTTGATGGTTGAAGACGAGTATGCGTGGTTTTGCGTGTTGTTGATGTTTGCGTCGTCAAAGAAGATGTGCATGTAGGCAAGGTCGAAATTCATGTTGCCGATTTTGTATCCCAAGCCGCAGGTAGCCCAAATTCTGTTTGTGTCGGGGACACGTACGGTTCTGAATTTTGCGTTTCTTACGGGGCTTTGGTCGAAAGCAGCTCCTATGCGCAAAGTGAGGTCTTTGTTCCAGTCGGGCTGGTATGCGGCGCCGACGCTTGCCCTGTGGGTGTTGCGCCAGTTTTCTGCGGTATGGTGGATTAAGCCGCCTGCGTCGTTAGTTATGTCGAGATCTTTGAAGCTGCTCCACCAAGTGAATGTGTATGCCGCCATAACCGTAAACTGATTCCAGAAATCGTCTTTGAATTTGTAAGACGCGCCCAGGTTCAAGTTTGACGGCAAGTTAAGCTTTGCGGCGGCGGATTGTCTGTTAAAAATGCCGAACATCGGGTTTGATGTTGTGACATAGCCTTCGATATCATGCCGGATTTGGTAGCGGTATGAAATGCCGAAGCGGCCTGTTTCCAAAAACTTTACGGTTGCGCCTACGTTGAAGCTGCCGCTCCATCCCGAACCGTCAACTCTCGTTCTTGCGTCTATTCCGCCTGCGGGCAATGGCAATCCGTTCTGCGGGATAAATGTGTACGATGTAAGCTCAGCGTGGATATAGTCCGCCGAAGCCCCTACTGAAAGCGAGAGCCAGTCGTTTACCTTGTAGGCGAGGGACGGATTTATCTGTATGGTTTGGATATCGCTGTTTACGCCGTCATATCTGCCGATGAAGTTGCTTTCTTCGTCATATTGTGTCGCAAGCCCGAAGGGGGAAGTAATTGAGAGAGTTCCCGCAAATCTTTCGCCGAATTTTCTTACGTAATAGGCGTTTGGAACTACCGCCAGCTTGCCCGCATTGTCGTTGATGCCGGGAGTCGGAATGTTTGTTCCGGGTTGGTATGGGCTTGTATGGGTTGCCGTGACGTGCGACTTCATTTCGGGATAGATGATTGAAATCGCGACATCTAATTTGTTTTCGCTTTCTACAAAAAACGCAGCCGACGGATTCCAATATGCCGCGGTTGCGTCGTTGTTGGTGTTTACCACTGCTCCTGCCAATGCGGTGCCGAGGTTTGATGCGCCTTGCTCCAAAACTTGAAAGCCTGATGCCCAAGCTTTGACACACGAAACAAACATCGCCAACGCGATTAGTATATTTATTTTCTTCATATTATGAACTTTTGTTGTTAGTGTTTGCTTGCATTCACTGAATGCAAAATTTTAAAAGGATACAAAAGTTGCCGAAAAACAATAATTTGAAAAGAAAAAACCAACAAAAAGCTCAAAAAAATTTAATATTTTGCAAAAAAAGCCGATTTTTAAGCTCATTTTAAAAGGAAACGCGGCAATCCTGTTTTCGTCATGATGAAAAATCGGAATTGCCGCGCGCCGTTTATAACAGATTTAACAAATTTTGCAAAATCTGGCACACTAACCTGCTTTTTTCGACATATGAAATTCGCAAAAGTTCCGAGAAAATTTTTACGGATGATTTAAGTTGCATTTTTCATTATTTTTCTAAAATATTGCCTTAAATTTGAAAGGTTTTTTATGACGATAGACATTGAAAAAGTAAACGATATTTGCGTCGCCGCGTTGAAAGGGCGTTTGGATGTCATAACATCGGCGGAATTGGACGGCGCGCTTGACGGCTTGATTTCTTCGGGGGCGAAAAAGGTTTTGTTTGATTTGAGGGAGCTTGACTACATCAGCAGTGCGGGCTTGCGCTCTCTTTTGTCGGCGGCAAAGAAGCTGAAAGCAGTTGACGGCAGGATTGCGCTTTCTTCATTGAACTCGAATGTTGCTGAGGTTTTTAAAATTTCGGGTCTTTCCGCGTTTTTTGACATACGCGACTCAAAAGACGATGCTCTTTCGGTTTTGGCGTAAAATTTTACTTTCAATGCCATTTTTACCTGTCCGTATTAAAAAAATACGGATTTTTTTTGTTTTTATCTCAATAGTTTGAGAAAAGGGTTTTAAGCTTTTCTTCAATGTTCATAAGTTATTGATGTGTCGAATTTATTTGACAAGAGGACATTGCTTGTTAAAAAAAATATTTAATCTATAAAACAAGTTTTTTTATTACAATCTTATGACCTCTATGAAAAAATTACTATTAGAACTATCTATCGCATCCCTAATGCTGACAGGGTTTGCGCAGGAACAGGAATATACGCAAAATGATATTCCCGTCGGGAACAGAATCAGAGCTAACAATGTTTCAGACGGTGATTTTAATGCAATTTCGTCTTGGAACGAGGCTGAACATATAACGTCGTATGAACCGTGGACCAAGGTTTCCATGTCGGTTCTTCCGTGGGAATTGCCGTCGACTTTGGATACTTGGGCTGATAAGCAGGTAAGGGTAAAGATGGATTACAGCACTCTTACCACTTCGGCTGCGATTGGTTCTGCCGACAGCCTTGTAAATATGACTATTACGGGTTTGTGGCATTCAACAATCAACGTTAAGAATGATTTTTATATCACCGGCAATTTCTGGCAGGACGGCAATTCTGTAATAAATATGACAGACGGAGCGGTTGTTTCTGTTTCGGGCTTTGGAAATACAACTCAGAATGTTGATGGCGCAACGTTTATTTTACGTGGCGGCGGCGGCGACAATGGCGGAAAGCTATATGCTACAAATGGCGCAAAAATTTACCAGGAGTCGGGCAACTTTAATATCAATAGCGATATGAGCCTTACCGATTCGACTTTTTACGGTAAACTTATTTTCCGCGGAACCGAATCCGGAACGAATGTAAATTTTACAAATTCAACCCAGCAGGCGTCAAATGATGGATGGTTGGTTGCCGGCTATGGCGGAAATTGGAACACGACTTATTCCAACTCTACATTGAACCGCTTTTATAATAACTGGAAGTCGGACGGTTCTACGGGCGGGTGGAATGGAGACGTTATATTCCTTCATGTCGGCGCTGACTCTCAGCAGGTTCTTACCTTTGAAAATGGCACTGTCGTAAACGGTGCGGGCGCTGCGGACGGCACAAGCTATTGGGCTATGGATGCCGAAACAAGAACGCTTGATGATATTACAAATGGTGGCAATGTCAATTTGGGGTGGTCGGATTTTAACGAAAACACAAGCCTCTCTGTCAATCTTTTGAGCGGCTCGAAATTTGCCGCTTGGAATCTTGAATTTGCCAATGCGGGAGGATGGGAATCCGCCTACGGCAATATTTCATGGAATATGGAAGGTTCTGCGGATGCGATTACGGAAGCGGTTTTTGCCGGAAACGTTAATATGCGCCTTAGCAAGGCTGAAATTGTGGATGATTGCAATTTCTTGATGGAGTTTAATTTGAAAGGCTATTCCAAATTTACCACAAGGGGCGATTTGAATATTGGTGGCGACGATGCGAAGCAGGGTTCTGCAAGGTTTACGATGTCCGGCTCAAATAACTGGGCTGAGTTTAACAGCTTCTATGTTCGTTTGGGCAAGAAGGTCGAAGAAGTTGCAACAACTGCAAACATTGATATTTCGGGGTCAAACAACACTTTGTATACTCGCAATAATTTCAATCTGTCAGAATCTTTGTTGAAGACAGGGGCAGTTATCAACTTCTCAATGACCGGCGAAGGCAATGTCTTGAACGTTAATAAATTCAACGTAAACAACCAAGACGAATCTACCGGCGGTACAATCACTGCGGTTTTCAGAGGCGATAACGCGGCAAACAAAAACCAAATCATTATTCGCAGCGGAGAACTGATTTTGCAGGGTTCTCAGGCTTTGGACGCCACTACAAGCTATACATTCTCAATGCAGGGCAACACTACTTTGAACCGCGGCGACGGCAGGGGTGTATGGCTCAAAATTCACGAGTGGGGCGGAAAAAGCTATACAACAAATACAACCTTTGAAGTAAAAGGTTCGGGCAATGATATTTTGCTTTCGGGTCTTGAAGTCGGCAAAGAAACCGATAATTGGGACGAAACTTTGGGCAAGGGCACTCTCCGTATTGTTGGCGGTGAAAATAAAATCGTCATAAAATCCACGGACGATGGTCATAATGGTTTCAGGTTGAATAGCGGCGGCGTGATTGAATTTGTCGTTGATGATACGGGCATCACTCCCATTACAAATCTCACGTTTAACAATAATCAGAGTAACGGCATGATGAAGATTGATTTTTCCAACATCACGACTCCGCAGGAAGAAACAAGGTATGTTTTGCTCCAAACTTCAGACCATAACCAAAATATTTTTGGCGAGCTTTTTGATGTTTCCAATCCGGATGACGTATATGCGTATGAAGATTTTGTTTCGGTCTTGTTGGCAAATGAGTCAGATGTTTACCGCTTTGCTTTGGAATACAACGAAAGCGAAGAATACCAGAATGCAGAAGGTGAAAACATTAACTTCATGCAGTTGGTTGTTTACTATACAAACAACACCGTAGTTCCCGAACCGTCAACATACGCGGCAATCTTTGGCGCGCTTGCTCTTGCGTTCGCGGCATATCGCCGCCGCAAGTAAGCTATGGCAAAGGGATAGTTTTTAGATAAAAGGCTTCTGTTTAAAAAACAGAAGCTTTTTTGTTGTATTGGAATTTCATTCCAAGAGAAAACTGCTTTCAAGAAAACAGTAAAAAGATGTATATTCCAACGAATGATTTTAGTAAAAATACTTTTTTAATGGCGTCCGTATTCATTTAAGTTTCGGCTTAAAAAAGACTGTCTCAGCGTTGTATAGATTGATATTCCGCTCTTTTAAGGGAGTTTGGAGAAAATATAAGAATTTTATTTTCGATAGTCTCGCACAAAATCGCAGGTTGACCGCGGAATAGTGAAGCCTTTTTAATTCATTTTGTCGGGGCGCAAAAAAAAGACGCCTCTAATGAAGCGTCTTTTTTGTAAATGATTGAAGTTATGCCTTGTTTGCAGAACCCAAAACATTGATGATTTTGTGCATGTAAAGCTTTTTCAATTCGTCGCGTGCGGGACCCAAGTATTTGCGCGGGTCGAATTCTGCGGGCTTCTTTGCCAAAACTTCGCGGACTGCCGCAGTCATTGCCAAACGGCCGTCGGAGTCGATGTTGATTTTGCAAACAGCCGATTCTGCTGCTTGACGCAACTGTTCTTCGGGGATGCCGACTGCCGCTTCGAGCTTGCCGCCGTTTGCGTTGATGATGTCAACGTATTGTTGCGGAACGGAAGATGAACCGTGCAAAACAATCGGGAAGCCCGGAATGCGCTTTTCAACTTCTTTCAAGATGTCGAAGCGAAGCGGAGGAGGAACAAGCTTGCCTTCCGCGTTGCGCGTGCATTGTTCGGGCTTGAACTTGTATGCGCCGTGCGAAGTGCCGATTGAAATTGCCAAAGAGTCAACGCCTGTCTTCTTTACGAAGTCTTCAACTTCTTCGGGGCGTGTGTATGAATGGGTTTCGTGGGAAACTTCGTCTTCGATGCCCGCCAAAACGCCGAGTTCGCCTTCGACTGTGACGTCGTATTTGTGGGCGTAATCCACAACCTTTGCGGCGAGTTCCACATTCTTTTCGTAGGGCAATGCGGAGCCGTCAATCATGACGGAAGAAAATCCGTATTCGATGCAGGATTTGCAAAGTTCAAACGAATCGCCGTGGTCGAGGTGCAATACAACGGGAACGTTGAAGCCGAGTTCTTTTGCGTATTCGCATGCGCCCTGCGCCATGTAGCGCAAAAGCGTCTGGTTTGCGTATTTGCGCGCGCCGCTCGAAACCTGCAAAATGACAGGCGATTTTGTTTCAACGCAAGCCTGAATGATAGCCTGCATTTGTTCCATGTTGTTGAAGTTGAACGCGGGAATTGCGTACTTGCCTGCGAAAGCTTTTTTGAAAAGCTCGCGCGTGTTGACCAAACCTAATTCTTTGTATGATACCATAATTGCAATATTTTGGGTTTAAGTTAAATAATGATGGTTAAGCCTCTTTTCTTTGCAAGAAAAAAATCGAATAAAACAGGGGGCAAAAAAGACGGAGTTTTTTACATTGAATAGGGGCATTCATAAAAATTTTCCGCGCGTGCTCTCCGATTTTTTGCGCGCTTTATTCCCGAATGGATATGGCGTTTTTCCGCGTATGCCTGCGGAAAATTTCGGCAGAAAACCGAGGGATATTACGCTTTTTTCAGCCCGTTTTTCCAAACGAAAAATACCGCCGCGCAAATCGCGCCGAGAGTGTCCGAAAGCATGTCCTTTTGCGCGTCCCAAATGTCTCCCTGTGAGCCGAGAAACGCCGCGCCTGTCGAGCCGCCGTCAATTTCTGCATAAGCCCATTCAATCAGCTCCCATGCGTTTGCCATCGCCATAATGAAAATTACCCCGATAAACGCGCAAGTAGCCAAGCCCTTCGCTTTTCCTGTTCTTTGAAACCACTCCGCAACGCAAAACGAATTTAGCCCAATCACAAAATGCGCAACTCTGTCATAGTGGTTGCGCGAAGAGCCTATGAGGTCGCTAACCCATTCAAACGGCACTCTTTCAAAAGTGTAGTGCGCCCCGATTGTGTGCATTGCAAGCCAAAGCGACACTATTATGTAAGAGGTATTTGAAAACTTGAAAAACGGATATGTTATTACAAGCAGTCCGCCGACTGTCAAAACGCTTGCCATTTCGACATGCCACACGGAGCGGTCATAGGCGTCGATATACGACCAAATCCCGAGGGCTGCAAGGATTATCAAAAGAATTAAGGGAATGTTTTTTTGATTTGTCATTTGAAATAATTTTCGAGAATTTTTTGCGTTTTGCGATATTTATAATTGAAATGTTTGCCTGAAAAATCTTCGGACATATAAAACTCGACTTGTTTCTCTAAATAAGTTTTGGCAAGAGGCGTGTATTTTTTATCATTTGCGTTTACGATTTTAATCATTGCGGGGATTGCAGATGTGTCGCTTAGGCTTGAAAGATATTCAAAGTCTAATTTGTTCCCTTTAAAAAATCGGTTTACGTTGTAGTTTGCAACAAATTGCTCTTCGTCCCAAAGCGACATTGCGGCAAGCATGGCTATAAATGAATAAATGTTGGCATCTATAAGCCAGCGCACAGGTTTGTTCTTTACGATTTTTATCGCAGTCAACGCAAATCCCGCAAAGACTATGGCAAAAAATGCAAAGCCGTAAATTCTTGTGGTTGTTATTCCGTAGGCGCTTGTGTATGAGGCGAGTCTTGTGCAGGCGGATATGCCAAGCATTATGTTTTGCGCTATCCATACATAGGCAAGAATGCGTGCAGAACGCCAGTCTTTGGTGTTAGTGCAGTCTTTAAAGCATACAATTATTATCGCGGCGGCAAGAAGTGTCGCGATTGCGAGAGCAAAGCTTCCGTCCATTGCAAATTTTGCGTATGTCGTTCCTTGCGGGAGAACGCAACCGCTTAAAATATATTTTAAGTCGAAAATATTTTGGAGCAAAAATATCGCGTTGAAAATTGCAAGCGCGGTCGAAAAAGTTTTTGCGTAGCGCATTGAAAAATTTTTTTGCGGGAAAACTTCTGTTTTCGGCATTTCATCTTCCGCTTCTTTGAAGGTATTTACGACGCTTGAATATGCCGTAATGCTGAATAGTCCGAAGCATAGCCACGATAAAAACATCCATGAAAAAAACGAATGCGGATTTGGGAAAAAATCTTCCAATACAAATTCAAAAATAATATTCACCAAGAAATTCAGCTGGGGAGATGCCACGCAAAACAGCCCAAAAAATACCGAACCGATTAGAAATATCGCAAGGCAGACGATGAGTTTTTTTAAAAATTTCGGCAGACAATATTTTATTTCTTTGGGAATTATTCTTCCCGCATATTTTGTCAAAAAGCAGAAAGGTTCAAAAACTCCCTGTACTGCGCAGAAGGCGGCAACCCTCAAAATCCATGAATATGTTTTTGTTTTTTCTTCGAAAAACTCTTGGCTTATGCGGAGTATTGCAAGCGAAACAAAAAAACAAACGGCGGCAAGCGGGGAGTTTTCAAAAAATATTCCGCACCAGAATGCAATGCCTGCAAGAATTAAAAATTTGGAGCCGAAAGGCGCGTAAAAATTTTTGTCGAAAGGCAATAGCGATAAAAATATCAAGGCAAGAAATATGTTTGTTATAAAAATGCCGCCTGCATAAAATCCATATCCGAAGAGCAGGCTTAGCGCAAATGCGGGAAAAAATCTTTTGGAAGGAGATGTTTTAACATCCACCCCGAAAGGGTTAAATAACGATTTCATATTGAAACAAATAACGAAAAAAGGCGCATATTGTCAATGCGCCTTTTTGAAATGTTTGCGAAATAATTACTTTCTTCTGCGATACGCGGCAAACGCAAGCGCAAGCGCGCCGAAAATCGCGGCATATGTGCTTGGTTCGGGCACGATGTTAAGAACTTCTATGTTTGCGTAAAGAACGCCGTCTTTTATTGTGTAGCAATCGCCGTTTTCGTTATAGAAAAGCTTTACGATATCGGTTTCAATGACGTTTGATTCAAACAAATCATTGTAAGAGGCGGTAAGCCCTCCCAAGTTTTCAAGACTTTGCTTGGAAAGGCATGCTATGAGTGCCACCTGGTAGTAGCCTGCCGACAAACCCGCAATATTTGAAAAATCGAGAATTATATCTCCTTGAACGGGCTTAAAGTATCTTGCAGAGATTAAAGCTCCCAATGTTTCTTCCCCGATTTTCGTTAAGTTTTCAGCTCCAAGTATAAATTTCAAAGTGCTTGTTGAAGTTGCGAAAAATTCGTAAGAACCCTGAAATGCTCCCGATTGAGCCGCCACGAAATTGCCATCAACGTAGTCGCCAAGCTGCAAGATGACTTCGCCGCCTTTTTTCTCTCCGTCTCGCGTACCAAAATTAATGGTATTATTACCCGATTGCACCATCTTTGAATTGCCGCTCAGGGCTATGGTCGTGGTTGAATTATCCCAGTAATTTACCTTGAATTGCGTGAACGTCATTTTTGAGTTGTACAAGGAAAGGTTTACAAGACCATTATTGTAAACCTTTGAACCAAGATTATATTCATGCTGGCCGATATAGAAAAATCCCGTATTTATTTCCGAATTTTTCATTGTGTAGTTTGCAGTGCCGCCGTTTCTTGCTCCAATATACATATGCGTTATTGAAATAGGCGAAGCATTGTCTATGAAAGAGAGGTTTAAAGTTGCGTCTGTTGCGTCCGCAAGCATTTTAAAGTCTCCGCTTAATGTGTATGAGCTTTCCTTAACCGTGAAGTTTAGGGTCGAATTTTGACCTGTCGCTTGAAAAGTCGAGCCGCTTTGCGTTGCCGAACTGTTTTCAATTTCAATGTTTGCTTCGGCATTTTCTCCCGATACAGTGAACGAGCCGAGATTGTTTACAGTACTGTTGTTTTTTACAAAGATGTTTGCTTTTGAATAGTTGCCCGAAGCGTTTATCGTAAGCCAGTTTGCGTTCGACATTTGGAGTTTCGAATTGTCAACCGAAACAGTTACGGAGTGGTCTGCGCTTGATGGGACCAAATTCCAGTTGCTTGCAGAGGTTGCAACCGCTCCGTTTGTGAGATAAATGCCGGAATCGAGCGTTTCATCGCCGTCGAATTTTGAGCCTTGGAATTGGTCAAACGCCAAAGTCGCGGTTGCGGCGTCTATATTCATTTTGTAGTATCCGTCGCCGCCCCAGCTGAATTTTGCGTCCAAGTTCGCGCCTTCTGAAACATTGAAGACCATCATGTACTGGTAAAACAGGCTCGAATAATTTGAAAGCGTAAGCGATGCGTTTTCGCCCGCGATGTTCAGTATGCCGGGGACTTGATAATTGTGGGCGTATTCGATTTTGTCCGCAACCACGGCGGAAGTAATGTCAACAGTTACGCCGCTTCCGATTGTAAATGTGTCTTCCGCTGTCGGAATTAATTCAGTTTCTCCCCAAGTTGCGGGATCCGTGAAATTCCCGTCAACGGTAGCCGTGTAGTTTGCGGCAAATGCAAGAGATGGAAGCAATGCTCCCATAGTCAAAAGAGATAAATTTTTCATAGGCTTATAAATACATCATTAAACAATATTTATAAACCAATAACCTTTCGGCTATGGGATGTCAAGTTTTTACAAGATTATTTCTTAAAGCATCTTGAAGAAGTCGTTGCCCTTGTCGTCAACCAAGATGAATGCGGGGAAGTTTTCGACTTCAATCTTCCAAATCGCTTCCATTCCAAGTTCGGGGTATTCGACAAGCTCGACTTTCTTGATGTTCGTCTTTGCAAGCAGAGCGGCGGGGCCTCCGATTGAGCCTAAGTAAAAACCGCCGTGCTTTTTGCATGCGTCGGTTACCGCTTGCGAGCGGTTGCCCTTTGCAATCATAATCATGCTGCCGCCGTTTTCTTGGAAAATATCGACATAAGAGTCCATTCTTCCCGCAGTTGTAGGCCCGAACGAACCCGATGGCATTCCTTCCGGAGTTTTTGCGGGGCCCGCATAGTAAACAGGGTGGTTTTTGAAGTATTCGGGAAGCCCTTTTCCGCTTTCGAGGCGTTCGAGAAGTTTCGCGTGGGCGATGTCGCGGGCGACGATAATTGTGCCGTCAAGGCTTAAACGGGTCTTGACGGGGTATTTTGAAAGCTCCGCCAAAACTTCTTTCATCGGTCGGTTCAAATTGATTTTCACCGCGCCGTCTCCCGTATTTACGTTGCGGTACTTTTCCGGAATGAAGCGACCCGGGTTTGCTTCAAGCTCTTCAATCCATACGCCGTTTTCGTCGATTTTTGCCTTCGCGTTGCGGTCGGCGGAGCAGGACACCCCTAGACCTACGGGACATGACGCGCCGTGGCGGGGCATTCTTATGATGCGTACATCAAGCGCAAAATACTTGCCGCCGAACTGCGCCCCGATGCCGAGCTTGTGCGCTTCTTCCAAGACGAGCTTTTCAAGTTCGACATCGCGGAAAGCGTGGCCGTATTTGTTGCCCGAAGTCGGGAGATTGTCGAGATATTTTGTTGAGGCGAGCTTTACGGTCTTCAAATTCATTTCCGCGCTTGTGCCGCCGATTACAAACGCCAGATGGTACGGGGGGCATGCCGCAGTACCGAGCGTTTTCATTTTTTCAATCATGAAGCTTACCAAACGCTTTGGCGTAAGCAGGGCTTTTGTTTCCTGATAAAGATAGGTTTTGTTTGCCGAACCACCGCCTTTTGCGACGAACAAAAATTCGTATTTGTCGGAATTATCCGCGTAGATGTCGATTTGCGCGGGAAGGTTGCACCCCGTGTTTACTTCGTCCCACATAGTCAAGGGGGCGTTTTGCGAGTAGCGCAGGTTGTTTTGCGTGTAGCATTCAAAGACGCCCTTTGAGAGGGCTTCGGCGTCGTCGCAATCGGTCCAGACGCTTTGACCCTTGTGCGCGACTATTGTGGCAGTCCCAGTGTCTTGGCAGAAAGGCAGAACTCCGCCCGCCGCGACTTCCGCATTGCGAAGCATTGTAAGGGCGACGGATTTGTCGTTTTCGGACGCGCTGTCGTCTTCAAGTATGTCGGCTACCATTTTAAGATGCGCGGGGCGCAACATAAACGCAACATCGTGAAAGCCCACGCGCGCCAAAGTAGTGAGGGCTTCTTTTGAAACTTTTAAAATTTTCCTGCCTTCAAATTCCGAAACCGAAACGCCTTCTTTTGTAATGAGTCTGTATTTGGTTTCGTCTTTGCCGTGCGGAAACATTTCCTGGTATTTAAATTCTGCGTCTGCCATTTTTTTTGAGATTTTTAGTGTTGTTGTAAAATATTTGAAAGAAAATAAGCGCAAAAGGCTTCGATAGTCAAGGCTGTTTAAACTTTTGGCTTTTTAAGTCGGAAAGCGGGGAGGGCGGGAGAGTTTCAGCCCAGAAATTGTCGGGATTTTTAGACATTTTAAGCGTCAATTCTCCTCCCGAAACAATTTGAGAATGCCTTATCCATGCCTGTTTCAGAGGTTTCCCGTTTAAAAATGCCTTGGCAACATAAATGTTTTCCTTTGAAAGATTTTCGGCTTTTATCGTAAAAGCTTTGCCGTTTTGAAGGTTTATTTTCGTATTTTCAAAAATCGGGGAACCTATAAAATACCAGTCCTGCCCCGCCACAGGGAAAATCCCCATCGCGCTCCACGCATACCACGCGCTCAATGCGCCCGAATCGTCATTGCCGGGAATTCCGCCCGCATGCGCGGTAAATCGCGGCAGAATTTTATGTATTCGTTCCGCAGTTTTGTCGTGGCGGTTTGCGTAGATGTAAAGGTATGGCGTAAGAAAGAACGGTTCGTTTGCCAAGTCGCACTTGCCGTTAAAAAATTCGTCGAGGCGGTTTGCGAATGTATCTTTGCCTCCGCATTTTTCAATGAGAGTATTCATGTCTTGCAAAACGTAAAACGAGTACGTCCACGAATTTCCCTCATAAAAAGTGTCCCCTTTCCAAGAACAACCGTCGGTCGGCTTGAAGTTTTCAAGCCACTTTCCGTTTCTATGCCTTGGGCGGATAAATCCCTTAAATCCCGAATGCTCCAAGTTTTCGTCCCACACGTTTTGCCATTGTTTGGCGCGGTCAGAGTATTTTTTTGCGTCTTCATTTTTGTTTAAAGCTTGCGCCATTTGCATTATGCAAAAATCATTGTAAGCGTATTCAACGTTTTTGCAGCCCGACATCTTAAAGCCTTCGATTGAAAGGTAGCCGATTTCATGCCAGTCTTTGAGCCCGCCTCTTCCTTCCTTGTAGCCGTCGGCAGGCTCGTTTTCGGCGTCTGCTTTAACGGCTTCGTAGGCGTCGCGCCAATTTACGCCTTTAAGCTCCTTTGCGAAAGCGTCGGCAATATAGACATCGGCATTGCTTCCGCCCTGCGTTCGCCCGTTGTGGTTGCCGCTTCTGCCGTCGGGCAAAAAGCCTTCGTGTTTTTGTATGTCGATTAACGCGCGTATGATTTCAGCCTGCCTGCGCGGGGCGATTAGCGTGAGCAGGGGGCCCGACGTGCGGAATGTATCCCAAATGGCGTAAAAGTCGTCGTAATACGGCTCTTTTGATTTCCATAGCGGATTGTCTCCCGTTCTGTTTGCGGGCATAAGCATTGCATGGTACAAGGCGGTGTAAAAAATTTTCTTTTGATCGGGGAAATCCGTTTTGATTTCAATGGGGCGCAGGGCTTTGTCCCATGCCGAGATTGCGCGCTTTAAAGTACCGTCAAAATCGAAGTTTTTTATTTCTTTTGCGTTCCTTTTGGCTTGCGCGACGCTTACGAAAGATATGCCGATTTTAAGGTGCACTGTTCTTTCGCTTTCTCCTCCAAATTCGAGAAATGCCATTGTCTTTTCCCCGTTTTCAGCCGAAGCTTTGAGGCTGTCTTTTTGAAATTTTCCGTCTTTAAAAATGCCGAATTTAGATGCGGGGGTGTCGGTTGTTGCGTAAAAGAATACAGTAAACGGCTCTTTTTGCAAGTTCCACCCGCCCGTAAGGCTTGTATGTCCCGAGACTTCGCATTTCGAAAGGATTTCGACGGAACAATCCGCCAAGTGTTGTCCTTCTCCCGCTACGTTGTTGTAAAGGAAATGCCCTGTGTCGAAAACTATTTTCGAGCCTTCTTTTTTGGGGAATGAAAAGCGGTAAATTGCGGCTTTTTCCGAACAGGTTATTTCCGCTTTTATGCCGTAGCGCGTTAAATCCACGCCGTAGAAAGCGAGTTTGGAAGTTTCGTTCGCCCTTTCCGAGGATATGTTTGAAACATCCAAAGTTCCGTTTGCGGGCATGACGAGGATATTGCCGTATTTTGAGCCACCGCCTGTTCCGCTTACATGGGTTTGGCTAAATCCGTTTATGTTGCCCGATGCGCCCCAACCCGAATTGCTGCTGTTTTTCCCGGTGTCGGGCGACGGCTTTATCATTCCGAAGGGCAGGCTTGGACCTATGACCGTGTTGCCGCTTCCGCGCGAGCCAATCCATGTATCGACAAATTGCGTCGGGCTTTCTCCCTGCGCGAATGCGCATGCTAAGGCTGAAAAAAGCACGGCAATGCAAATTATTTTTTTCATTGCGCCATATTATTTATGTGCGCGCTTAATGCAAGGCGAAAAAAAAGACGCCCGCAAAAGGCGTCTTTTAAAATTTTGGCTGTGGAAATTACGCTTCGTATTTTTTGAAGAGCAATGCGCCGTTATGGCCGCCAAATCCCAAATTCGTGCTGATGGCCACTTTTACGTCCGCCTTTCTCGCAACATTCGGAACATAGTCCAAATCGCAGTCGGGGTCGGGGGTTTCGTAATTGATTGTGGGGGCGACAATTCCCGTTTCAAGGGTTTTTGCGCAAACCGCCGCTTCAATCGCGCCCGCCGCTCCGAGCAAGTGCCCTGTCATGCTCTTTGTGGAGCTTACCATAAGCTTTTTGGCATGTTCGCCGAAAACTTTTTTGATTGCGAGGGTTTCAAACTTGTCGTTGTATTGGGTGGAAGTGCCGTGGGCGTTGATGTAGTCAACATCTTCGGGCTTTACTCCCGCATCCTGCATGACGCGTTCAAGCGCGAGCGAAAGACCCCTGCCTTCAATATCGGGGCTTGTGATGTGGTATGCGTCGCAAGTCGCGCCGTAGCCTGAAATTTCGCAATAGATTTTTGCACCGCGCGCCAAAGCGTGTTCGAGGCGTTCAAGCACTACAACACCCGCGCCTTCACCCATCACAAAACCGCAGCGGTTCAAGTCGAAGGGGCGCGAAGCATGGGTCGGGTCGTCGTTATAGTTTGTCGCCATAGCCTTCATCGCGCAGAAACCTGCGAAAGAAAGCCCTGTAACTGCCGCTTCGCTACCACCCGCCAAAATTACGTCTTCCCTGCCGAGCTGCAAGTGCAGTAACGCTTCGCCGATTGCGTGCGTGCCTGTTGCGCATGCGCTGACAATGCCGAAATTGACGCCCTTTGCTCCAAGTTCGATTGCGACAACGCCGCCTGCCATGTTTGAAATCAAGTTGGGAATCATAAACGGCGAAACTCTGCGCGCGCCGCTTTGGTGAAACGCCCTCGACTGCTGTTCGATTGTGTCCATGCCGCCGACTCCCGAGCCTATCAGAACGCCCAGACGTTCGGGCGAAACAGATGAATGGTCGAGCTTTGCGTCCTGCATTGCGAGTTTTGCCGCCGCCATCGCAAAATGCGTGTAGCGGTCCGAACGCCTTGCCTGTTTCGGATCCATGTATTTGGTGGCGTCAAAGTCTTTGCATTCCGCCGCCACTTTGCAGTTTAGCTCCGACACGTCAAAGCCGGTAATGTTTGATATGCCGCTTTTGCCCGCAACCAAAGAGTCCCAGAAAATGTCCACTCCGTCGCCGAAAGAGGATACTGTTCCAATGCCTGTTATAACGATTCGTTCTCTTGACATATAAAAATCTTTCCGTTTGCGGCGAATTTCGCCGCCATGCAATAATTTGCCTTAAAAAACAAAAAACGACCCACTGTGAGTGCAATCTGCTCCCGCAAGTGGGCCGGTAAATTCAAAATTCAAAAACTCTCACCAATGGATTACGCTTTTTGCGAGCGTTCCTTGATGTAGTCGATTACTTTCCCCACTGTTGTGAGCTTTTCCGCTTCCGATTCGGGGATTTCGCCGTTGATTTCGTCCTTGAATTCTTCTTCAAACGTCATAATGAGCTGCACTGTGTCGAGGGAATCAGCGCCGAGGTCATCTATGAAGCTGGCCTCGGGGGTGATTTCAGACTCTTTTACATTGAGCTGGTTTACGATGATTTCTTTTACTCTTTGTTCGATATCTGCCATAATGTTTTCTTGGTTTTCAGATTAAAATTTTGTGAAAAATTTTTTATGAGAATAAACGCTGTATTAAAAGGGCGAAGTTGTAAAGCTTTTTTTTGATTGGTCGGAAACTTCAAAACAGGCGCGCGTCATTCGACCGTGTTTGAAATTTCGCCGATGTTTTCTATTTTGCAAACAACGGTGTCGCCGCTTTTTAAGAATTTTGGTGGATTGAACCCAAGCCCGACTCCCGACGGAGTTCCGAGGGCTATGATTGAGCCCGCTTGCAAAGTCATTCCGCTTGAAAGCTCTTCAATTATCTGCGGAATTTTATAAATCATGTTGTCGGTGTTGGAGTTTTGGCGCAGTTCCCCGTTTACATAGCTTTGGATTTTCAGCTTGGGATAGACGCCTATTTCGTCTGAGGTAACCAAGTAAGGACCCATGGGGCAGAAACCGTCGAGGCTCTTTCCGAAATACCACTGCTTGTGTTCGGTTTGGACGTTGCGGGCGGAGACATCGTTTATTATGGTGTAGCCGAAAATATATTCCAAGGCATCTTTTGCCGCGACGTTTCTTGCGTTTTTGGATATTACGAGCGCAAGTTCCGCCTCGTAGTCAAGGGAATCGCAGAGCTTCGGGTGGCTCGGGATTTTCCCAAAGGGCGCAACCGATTCGTTTACTCTCTTTGAAAAGTAAACCGCTTTGGGCATATTTATTCCGAATTTTTTGGAATTGAAGCGCGCCGCTTCTTCGATATGGTCGGCATAGTTCAGCCCGAGGCAGATAATGTCGCGCGCGGGATAGCGTATGGGAGCCAAGAGCTCTATTTCTGAAAGAGGAATGCGCTTAAAAATTTCGCAAGTCTTGGTCGCGGTTCTGATTAGTTCAAGCTCCGAATCCATTATGTTTTGGATAAGCGTTTGCATGGAGTTGAAGTTAAGCCCGACATCGGAGAGCTTTACGACGGTTTTTCCGCATTCGCAGACGGCTCCGAGATAAACGTTGTCGTTGTGTTTGAATGTAAGAAGTTTCATAAATTCTATTTATCGGCTTTTTCGCACAATTCCTTTATCGTATTGGAGAGCGTTTGAGATGGCTTTACGAGGGGGTTGCCGCTTTTAAGAACCTCGCTTATGGAAGCTTCAAAATCTTTCGCGCCGCCTTTTGATTTCTTCTTGGCTTCTTTTATGAGAGATATGAGCAGGGCTTCTTTTTCTTTCGGAAGCTTTCCGTTTTTTGACGCAAGCGACGCTTCAAGGCAAATTCTTGTCGCGAACGCGTAAGAATCTCCCCTTTCCTGAAATCTTTCGAATATTCGCGCAACGCGGTCGGGCCTTCTCAGGGCTTGAAGCCCGTTTACATAGACTTCTATTGCGGCGAAATAGTCTGCAAAGATGTCGCTTTGGTCGGCTTTTGCCCTGTCGAAAAGCTCTTCTGCCTCGTTTACGATTTTTGTCTCTTCCGTGTATGCCTTGGCTTCGTCTTCGCAGAAATTGCCTGCCGAAAACAGAATGGACGGAATTAAAAGAAATAATGAAAACAGTTTCTTCATGGTAAAAAATCCGAAATCTTTTTTATATATAGAGGACTGTTTCGTCAAGTTTTTGAAAATATAAAAAGATTTGACTAATTTTTAGGGTATGGCTTAAATTTTTAATATTTATGAAAAAACACATATATAAGCTATTGGGGGTGTTCTGCGTTTTCGCGGCTTCGGCTTCGGCTTTTGCCGCGGAAGTTGTTGCGCGCAGTGCGGAGGAAATTCAGTCGGCTCTGGACAAGGGCGACAGTGTGGTTTTGGAAAAAGGGGCGGTTATTCCCGTAAACAAGACCATACGCTTTATGCACAACGGACAGAAAATTTACACGAAAGACGCTTCGAGAATAAGCGAATATGCGCGCCTTAAAATAACTTCGCCCGAAGGCGGGCAAATTTTAAGCGGCAACGGCAAAAGCGACATCGTTTTGGAAAAAGTCATTCTTGACGGCAACCGCTACGAATTGCCGCCATATACAAACGGCGGTGGGCCGGAACTTGCGTGGTTCGGCGGTGGCGGAGCAAAAAATCAGCTCATTAAAAACTGCGTTTTCATGAATTCGCGCACATGGTCAACTTTTAAGCTGCATGAAGGCGGGGACGGTTGCACGATTGAAAATTCGATTTTGTTTGGCTGCGGAGCGGACGCCCGCGGAAACGGCAGAAATCCTCAGGAAAAACCCTTCAAGTGGGGCGACGGCATTTCCTGCGCGGCGAGAAATTCCACGGTTTTAAACAACATCGTGATAGACCCGACAGACGTTGGCATCGTTTTATTCTGCGCACCGGGAAGCCAAGTTAAAGACAACGTAATAGCCTCTATTTCCCGCGAAAGCTTGGGTGGCATAAATATGGTTGACGGTCTGGGCTTTTATGAAATCGACGGCGACAAATTGCCCAAAGACGATAAAACTTCAATGCGCAAATACGACTATTCGGGAGTTCTCGTAAAAGACAACTTAATCGACAGCCGCGGCGCGAGAATCCACATCGCCGTTCCCTGCGGCGCGACGGTTTGGGTGCCGAGCGACAAGCGCAACAAAACATTTGTCGGTGCCAAAATCATAAACAACGTTTTGGACGGCGAAGCTTCCGCATACGGCATTATAGCTGACGGCGTTGACGAATTTGAAATCAAGGGCAACAAGTCTCTTGGCAAGCATTCGGGCTTGGCTGACGGCAGGTGGGACATTTTGTGCGACGAGCCTTCGGCTTTCATCTATAATCCAGAATATGTCGGCTCTTCAAAGCTCCAGAAGGACTTCAAAAAGCAGGAGCGTTCATTGCAGCATCTCTTGCGTTGCAACCACGGGCCTGTTCAAAGAGGCGGAGCGTTCAGGGAATACAGAGCCTATTCCTACGGGGTTGAAGAAGCTCAGGGTGTTGTAAAAACCGCATTCTTGGAAATGCTCGGAAGGGAAGCCACTCCCGCCGAAGTCAAAAAGTATTCGAGAATCATCAACGAGCATGTCATTCCCGCGGACGAATTGCGCTGGATGATTATGGCAACCGACGAATTTAAGGCGAAGTACGGCAATGTAAACCGCAATGACTTGCATAAATTCCGCACTGAAAAATGGTTTAAGCTCTTTGATGAAATCATCGGGACTTCCGACAGCTGGAAGGCGAAGGACGTCTATAAAACCGCTTTGAAAAAATTGAAGACTCTTTAATACAATAAAACTCCACAAAAAAAGACGCCACTAAAAGGCGTCTTTTTTATTTGGCGGATTGCTTATTTCTCCGCCCATTTTAGAATGTTTGAGAATATCTTTTTGGGCGTGTTTGAAGGCTTGGTGTCAACAGCCAAATTCGGGGCTATGTCAAGGCTTGAAAATACAATCTTGCCCTTGCCGTAATTTACCATGCCGACGCTTGTTGCAATTCCCCTTAGCGGAACGCCCACAAGGCCAACCAAAGGTTCTTCGCCTTTCATCACAAGCCCGAAGTGCTTTGGCCCGTCGTAAACAACGAGGCTTTGGTATTCCCAGTTCATTCCGCAGTTTACGGGCAATCCGTCGAAGAAAGGATGGTCTTTTACGAACATGTTGTGCCCGACCCATGTCTTGTGGGGGTGGAATACTTGGTATTCGGGGAATGCTCCGAGATTTTTAAGCTCTTTAAGCCATTCTTCCGCGCCTTCTATCAGTATCATCTTTGTGCCGTCTTCAAAGACGCGCTTTAAGAGGGCATTCAAATCGACCTTGGTTTCCGGAACGGGAAGCTTCCATTTCAGGCTTGAAAGCCAGTCGCCGCCGTCTTGATAGGCTTCGATTTTTATGGAGTACATTTTGCCCGCCTGCATTTCGCGCGAGAATGTGCGCACGGTTTTAGGCCCGTTTGACCATTTGTCGAAAACAAGCTCTCCGTCAAACCAAACTCTTGCGCCGTCGTCGCAGGCAAATTCAAACTCGACTTTTCCCGTGTAGTCGGAAATTACGAAACCTTCCCATCTAAGCGAGAAATCGACCGTTCCCAGTATGTCGTAGCCCGGAATCAGCTTGGACTTTAAATTGAAGTCTATGGGCGCGGTTGAAATTCTTTTGTCGAGAGGCATATCGAATTTCTTTCCGCGGTAATAGTCGAGGTTTAACCCGATGTTTTTGCCGTCTTTTGTGCGGAAATTAAACGGTGAAATAGTCTTGAACATTTTGCCCTGGTCGGTCGGCGCAAGGAGAATGTAGTCAAGACGCCCCATGTTTTCGGAGTAGGGTTTGAGGTCGGCTTTTAAGATGTCGTTTGCAAACCTTGCATACTCTCCGCCGCCGCCGACAATCGCGCCTTTTGATTTTATTTCGCCGCTTTTGTAGTCGATGGCAAACATTTCGTCTTTGCCTGTTGCAATGCGCTTTCCGTCCCTGTCGAAGAGTTCTGCGGTTATTATGTAGTGCCCCGCTCCGTCGTTTAATTCGACTTTCAGGTTTTCGCAAGCCAGGTCGCTGAACTTTTCGCCGCCCGAAACGCGCGCCGTCCCGTTATGGATTTTTCTTTCCGCGCCTTTCGGAGTGCGCACGCTTGCTGTGATGCCGTATTCTCCCGCAGGCAGGACGTTTTCGTTTAACACGAACAAGTCGAATGCATTTACGTCCCCCACATGGGCTAATTTTTCGCGCGCTTTTACGGCGACAGCAAGGGGCTTCATGTGGTTTGCTATGAGTTCTGGCGAGCCTTTTAGATTTCGATAGCAGTCAACCGCCCCCGAAAGGTTGTCGTCTTTCATGTCCTCATATCCGTTTAAGACGTATATTTCCGCGCCGTCTGCAATTCTCGCGTTTTCAAGAAGCCTGCCGTGCTCGTAATACATTATGTCGCCCATTGAGGTAATTAGTTTTGTGATGGACGGGAAGTTTTGTTTCAGACCCTTTTCTTCGATATAATTTTTATAACCGTTGTACCAGGCGTCATATTCCTGCCCGTCCCAGCCGTTGGGCTTTCCCTTTTTCTCTTCTTGTATAAGTTCGAGTTGAGGGGGAGTTGCAAGCGCGCCTTCTTCGCCCCAGACGAAAATTTCGGTTTCGTCGCGCTCGTTTCTCAAAAAGCCTGTCGGAGAATTGTAGTTGGAATCGACGTACACCCCGGGGGAGTTGCCCGCGTTATGAATGTCGCAATAGCCGACTGTATATTGCTTTGGGTCGTAGGGGAGCATGTGGAGCTTTGTGGGTTCGGAGTTTTTCATTCCCATGAATCCCGAGCCGTAGGATATGAAGCGCGTGGGGTCGAGCATGTGCGCGGCAGACATGGCTTCTTTTGCCAAGTCGTCCGGTTGCCAGCCCGGTTCGTTTATCATATTATATATTACAAGAGACGGGTGGTTGCGGTGGTCTTTTATCATGCGCAGGAGTTTTTGGCGGCAGATTTCGTGCGCGATGGAAGTATCGACGCCGTCCATGTTCTGCCCCTTTACCCTGTATGTGCTGAAACCGCCCGGCTCTTCGTAGTAGAGCACGCCAAGTTCGTCGGCGGCATTTAGGACTTCATGGTTGCCGCGGCTTCTGTGGAAGTTTATCATGTTCATGCCGAGTTTTTTTGCGGATTCAACATGCTTTCTTGCAAGCTCTTTTGTCGGTATCATTCCGTTGCAGGGCCAAAAGCTCCAGCTGATTGCAGACAGCAGGAAAACGCGCCTGCCGTTTAGGTAAAATTTGGCGTCGCTTCCTATTCCCCTCGCCTCGAAAAATCTGAATCCGAAACGGTCTGAAAACGAGTCGAGAATTTTTCCGTTTTCGTCTTTCAGGGTGATTTTCATGTCGTAGAGGTTTGAGTTTCCGATGTCCCACAATTTCGCGCTTTCAACGAAAGCGTTGAATTCCACTATTTTAGAGGAGTTTGCAGGAATTTCAAACTTGCCTATGCCTACCGAGAATATGGTTTTTGGTTTTGCCGCCTTTTTGCCATCAATCCAATTTTCTATGACTTCGGCTTCCGCAAATATGGTTTTTGGCGAATTTGAGTCGTTTGCGATTTCAACGAGGGTGTCGATGTCGCGCAGGGCGAATTTGTTTTTCACGAAAATATTTGAAACGTGAATGTCGTTTTCCATAACCACGTCAACTCCGCCCATAATTCCGCCAAAGCCGTGCGAAAGCGGGAATTGATACTTGCCCCATTTCGCGAAAATATAGTCTCCCCAGCTGAAATTTCCGTTGGCGTCGGTAATGCGGACGGCGAGCTCGTTTTCAGCCCCGTAATTTACGATGTCGGTTATGTCGATTTCAAAGGGAGACTGCAAGACGAGTTCGTACCCCGCAAGTTTTCTATTCACAAACACTTCCGCGCGATGGCGCACGCCCTCTTTAAAAAGCAGCTTGATGCGCCTGCCTTTGGCTTCCGACGGAATGTTGAATTTACGCCCCCACCAGCTGACGCCGCGATAGTCTCCCGACGCGCCTTTTCCCATGTTTTTGCCTGAAATTGCGTCGAAGAAATATTCCTCAACGGTGGAGGGGACCGAGACTTTCAGGCTTATGCTCTTGTCTTTCCACGCCTTTTCGGCTTCGCGCCAATCGGCAGTCTTTGAAAAGAGGTTTTCCCAGCCGCAGGTTGGCTCTGCCGCTTTCATTTCCTTTACATCGACTTGTTTCAGCCAGTCGGGCTTGCCGTCCTTTATTTTTTGAATGTCTGACTTGTTTATATAGAGGGTGTCGTCTTGATACTTTGCGTCCCTGTCGAGCCACAAGTTCCAGCCTTCTCCATCAAGTTTTTGGACATGGCGAGTATCGGCAAACGCAAATGCCGCCGCAAGGCATATCCATGCAATCAATGCGCTTTTTAGTGTTTTCATAAATGCTTTTCCTCCGAAAGCGGAATTTTTCCGCAAGGTTTTTCATTTTTGCCCTTTCAAGAAAATCAAAAGATTTTTGACTGTCAAAAAAAATCTTGAAAACGGCGGCGGGCTTTGGGATAAATTCCGCAAGTAATTTTTTAATGCGATTTATGAAAAAACTTGAAAGAGAAATCACGTTCCCGAATTTGGGAACTTTCGGCGCAGATTCCATGTTTTGGGATATGGACACAACTTCCGACGGCAGATTTTCCGTAGGCAAAGACGGCGTAAACGCAGTCTGCGCAACGGGCGACAAAAAGGTTGAGTTCGTGGCTTTCGACGACAAAACTTTCGCGCACGTCAAAAGCGAGCTTGGCTATCCCGCCTATTATCCCGTAAGCGGCGTTGATGTCAAAAAGCCGTTGAAGGCGGTTCTGATGGATCTTGACGGCACGACCATAAAAAGCGAAAGCTTCTGGATTTGGATTATCGAAAAAACAACGGCAAGCCTTCTGGGCGACGACAAATTTCAGCTTGAAGAAGCAGACCTTCCGTTCGTTTCGGGGCACAGCGTTTCGGAGCATTTGAGCCACTGCATAAACAAATACTGCCCCGATAAAACTCTCGAAGAGGCGCGCGGTTTTTATTTCAAGCACACTCATTTTGAAATGAACGAAATCATGCAGGGCAGGGGACGCCCCGGGGCGTTTACTCCGACAGATGGGATAAAAGATTTTCTGCTTGCGCTGAAATCCAAGAATATAAAAATCGGCTTGGTGACTTCGGGGCTTTACGAAAAGGCGTGGCCCGAAATCTTAAACGGCTTTCAGTCTCTCGGAATGGGAGACCCCAAAGACTTTTACGACGCCATAATAACGGCGGGATTTCCCCTCAGAAAGGGCGAGGCGGGAACTTTGGGAGAGCTTTCCCCGAAGCCGCATCCGTGGCTTTATGCGGAAGTTGCCAAGGTCGGGCTTGGCATCGACTTTGCGGACAGGGCGAGCGTTGTCGGAATTGAAGACAGCGGCGCGGGCATTTGTTCCGTTCGACTTGCGGGTTTTGCCGCGATGGGGCTTGCCGACGGCAACATAATAAAAAGCGGTACAAAGGCTCTATGCTACAAATACTTTGAAAATTTCGCCGAGATGGGCGGGTTTTTGATGTAATAAATCTTTATGCGGCAGAATTTTTATTTTGCCGCATTTTTTACGGCGTTTGCAATGTGCCTTTTTTCACCTTTTATGCGGAATGATTTTGGCAGACAAAACTCATTTGCGCGTAAAATTCCGTTTTCGGGCAGACGTTTTTTAATTTTAAAAGTTTCTTGACGAAATTATTATATATAAATAAAACAATATTCCATTGTTTTAAGCTATTCTTTTAATTTCGATAAAACAGCACTAAGGAGAAAATTATATGGAATTCAAAGGCTCAAAGACGGAAGCAAACTTGTGGGAAGCGTTTGCGGGTGAATCAAAGGCTCGCAACAAATACACTTTCTATGCTTCAAAGGCGAAGAAAGAGGGCTACAACCAGATAGCCGCCCTCTTTGAAGAAACCGCAAACAACGAAAAGGAGCACGCTAAGATTTGGTTCAAGCTCTTGCAAGAAGGCGGTCAGATTGGCGACACTCTTTCAAATTTAAAAGACGCCGCGGCAGGCGAAAACTATGAATGGACCGATATGTATGCGGGTTTTGCAAAGACTGCCGAAGAAGAGGGCTTCACTAAGATTGCCGCGCTTTTCAAAATGGTCGCAAAAATTGAAAAGGAACATGAAGAAAGGTATTTGAAGCTTGCGGACAACATCAAAGACGGCATCGTTTTTGAGCGCGACGGGGAAGTCGTTTGGCATTGCCAGAATTGCGGGCATTTGCATGTTGGTAAAAAGGCTCCCGCAATGTGCCCTGTGTGTGCTCATCCCCAAGCTTATTTTGAAATCCGCGCCGAAAATTACTGATTTGCGGAAACCGTGGGTTTTTCTTTAATTTTTTACGCAGCTTTTGCGCGTTGTTTTGCGCGCGGAAGTTGCGTTTTTTTTAATTCAACCGTTTGATTTGCAAGAATGGCGAGGCTGATACCACCTGTTTACATAGACAACCATTCGTCGGGAGAGGAAAAGCTTTTCAGGGCTTTCGAGCATGACGAGTTTTCAAAAGACTGGATTGTTTTGCATTCTTTCGACATTCCCAAACATTCCACCCAGGGCGAGGGCGAAGTGGATTTCGTAATTCTCGTGAAGGGATGCGGAGTTTTTTGCATGGAAGTCAAGGCTTCGTCGAAAATTTCAAGAAAGGGCGGCATTTGGCGTTATGGGAGCGGAAATTACAGGGACGCCAGAGGTCCGTTTAAGCAGGTAAAAGACAATACTTTTTCGCTTATGCGGCGTATAAAGGGCGAGTGCGCCGAACTTAGGAATGTTCCGTTTTTCCCGATAGTGGCATTTACGAATTGCAGGTTCAGAAACTTGAAAATCGGCGGGGCGAAAGAGTGGGACGACGATGATTTTATCGACGCTTCCGATTTGGAAAAGCGCGACTTCACCCGTATGCTTCGGGATATTTTTGAGAGGCAGGCGAAGCGGCACGGACTGGTCATCGGAGACTTTGTCGGGGAAAAATTCAGCTTGATGCTCGAACTCTTGCGCCCTGATTTTGACGCGATGCTTTCGCCGCGCGAGAGAATGTCGGAAGTCGAAGTTCAGTCGAGAAAATACACGCATGAGCAGTTCAAAATTTTGGACAGCGTCATTGCAAACGACCGCATTGTGGTTGACGGGCTTGCGGGAACGGGAAAAACCGTGATGGCGATTGAATACGCAAGGAGGGTTTCTAAAAATTCTTCGGTTGTTTTTGTGACGCCCGCAAATTCTCTCGGCAAATATTTAAAAGAGGAGGCTGATCTCGAATATCCGCGCCATTTTGTCGGATCTTCTGATAAGTTCTTGCGCAAATACGACGAGATAAAGTCATTTCATCCCGATGGCGTTGATTTTCTTGTTTTGGACGAGGCGCAGGATTTTTTGGACAGGGACATTTTCGAGAAATTCAATTCGATTTTGAAAGGCGGCATTTTGAACGGGAAATGGATTATGTTCGGGGACTATTTCTCGAAGCCCTACGATTCCGAATGGCGCAAAAAATTCGACGAGTTTAAGGCAAAGTTCCGCCCCGTAATTTGCAAGCTCTCATACAACTGCCGCAATCCGAAATCAGTCGCGAAACTCGTGGGCAATGTGGCGCAGTTTGAAAGCGGGTATGAAAACTATTTGAATTCAAGCCCCGACGATGGTTCGGATTTAAACATTTATTCGTGCAAGTCGGACGAGGATGCCGCAGCAAAAATCGCGTCGGTGTTGGAGTCTCTTTTAAGGGACGCAACTCCGCAAAACGCTATTGCGCTTCTTTCCATGAAGCGCGATATGCCGAGCCTTCAAAAGCTTTTAAATTCGCGCATTTGGGGCGGCAGATTTTCAAAAAACGAGGAGGACCAAAAAATTACCTGCTCTTATGTTGACGACTTCAAGGGTTTGGAGCAGGACTTTGTTTTGCTTTGCGATGTTGACGATATTTCAACTTCGGAGGCTAAAAGGCTTTTCTATGTTGGGGCGACCCGCGCGAAAGCGGGGCTTTTCATTTTTGCAAACCCGCAAACTGCCGATTTTTTGCTTGAAAAGAGGTAATAAAAAACGCGCTTAAAAAAGCGCGTTTTTTTTCAAATGTACGATGTGTTTTAGTTCTTGCGGAGAAAGTCAATGCACTGCTTGACCTTTTCCAGGTTGTCGTTCCAATCCGCTTCGTATTCGATTACAAACCAGCCGTCGTATTTTTGCTTGTCGAGTTCTTTCAGCATTTTTACGCAGTCAAGCTCTCCGGTGCCGAAAGGAACGCAGAGGTTTTGCGGATTGCCGAATTCCTTTTGGTCTTTGAAGTGGATTGTCTTCATCTTGCCTTTGAGGGCTTTCAAGCCGCTTATCGGGTCAAGTTTGCAGCGCGACCAGTGGCCTACGTCCGCGCCTGAAAATACGTGCTTGTACTTGCCGTCGTTTAGAAGGATTTTCACGACTTCGGGGTGCCAGTATTGATTACCTGAGCCTTTTTCATGGTTATGTATGCAAAGATCGACTTCTGTGTTGCCGAACTTTTCTGAAAGCTCTTCAAATCTGTCCCACGCGCGAACGGGGGCTTCCGTCACTATGCGCTGGATTCCGAATTCCTTGCAGAAATCCATTGTTTTTTTGAAGTCGTTTTCATTGTCGGGAGTGCCTGTGCAACCGATGGAGACGATTTTGAAGTTTGCGTCTTTCAGCCAGCCTTTCAAAACGTCTATGTCTTCCTTTGCCATTCTTTCGTTGAAAGTTATGGGCTTGCCCTTTGCGTCAACCTTGCCCTTGTCCTTGTAAAGACGCTGACCGGGATAGACTTCCAATCCGTCGATTTTAAGACCTTTCAGCTTTTCGATTGTTTCTTCAAGGGAGAAGCGGTTGAAGGTGTATGTTTGTACTGCCACCTTGCGCGGCTTTGCCTGCAATGTTGCGGTGAATGTTAAAAGCGACAAAATAATCGCCCCCGTGAGTAATAGTTTTTTCATCATAATAGTGTTTATTTTTGTAAGTTTTAATTCCCATGGCAAGGTTATTTTTTACCTTTTGGTTTGTTTATAAATTTGCTTGCGATTTTTATCCGATGGGGCAAAATCAAAAAGAATATTCACACTGCGGCGGTGTGCCCGCAGGAAGTCTTTAACTAAAAGGATTAAAGAAAAATTTTTATGCAGGAAAAAATAAATGAAATTTTGAGCCGTTTTAAGGCGGCTTTGCCGCAAGCGCAAACCGCTTCGGAAGTGGCGTCTGTTTCGGCGGCTTTCGTTGGTCCTAACGGCGAGCTTACCGCGCTCATGAAAATAATTCCGACTTTGGACGCCAAGGAACGCCCCGTTGTCGGCAAGCTCATAAACGTCGCAAAAAAGACGATAGAGCCTATGGTTGCCGAGGCATACGCGAGGATTGAAAGGGAAAAGATGGCAAAAAATCTTGGCGCGAAAGTCGATGTCTCACTGCCTGCCCCCGATTTCCCGAAAGGCACGCTGCATCCGCTGACGCAGACAATCCGCAAGGTTTGCGGAATTTTCCGCAAGATAGGCTTTACGGTTGCCGAAGCCACCGACCTTGAAACCGAATGGTACTGCTTCGATGCCTTGAACACTCCCGCCGACCACCCCGCAAGGGACGCGCAGGATACTTTGTTCATGCCAAAAGACGCGCAAATCGCGAACGTCAAAAAGCACTCCGACGAGCTTTATCTTCTGCGCAGCCACACTTCGAGCGTGCAAATACGCGCAATGCTCAAAGAGGGCGCGCCGATACGCATTATCGCTCCCGGAAGGGCGTTCCGCCGCGACACGGTTGACGCCACGCACTCCGCGAATTTCCACCAGATTGAATGCCTTTACATCGACAAGGGCGTTCAGCTCACCGACTTGAAGGCGGTTTTGGACTATATGTTCAAGGAGCTTTTCGGAGCCAAGGCGAAAACCCGCCTGCGCCCGAGTTTCTTCCCCTTCACCGAACCGAGTTTTGAAGTCGATTTCATGAGCCCCGACATGGGCAGGCTCAGCAACCGCTGGATTGAAATCATGGGTTGCGGAATGGTCGATCCAAACGTGCTTAAAAATGTGGGAATTGACCCCGAAATTTACAGCGGATACGCGTTCGGGCTGGGCGTCGAAAGAGTAGCAATGCTTATGCACTCCATTGACGACATCAGGCATTTTTACGCGAACGACCTCCGCTTTTTGCGCCAATTTTCATAAGGAGATTTTTTAGATGAAAGCTAGTTTAAAATGGTTGAACAAGTATGTGGATTTAAGCGGAATTTCTGCCGATGAAATCGCGGAGGCATTGCCAATGCTCGGCTTGGAAGTCGAAAGCGTTGAAACTCTCGGCTTGAAGCCGCTTAAAAATGTCGTTGTCGGCGAAATTTTGGAGAGGGTGCCGCATCCTGACAGCGACCACTTGGGCGTTTGCCAAGTGAAAGTCGAAAAAAATTCCGACCCAATCCAGATTGTGTGCGGGGCGAGCAATTACAAGGTTGGCGACCGTGTTCCCGTGGCTTTGGAAGGTGCGGAATTGCCAACTCCAGACGGCTCCGTTTTTAAAATCAAAAAGTCTAAGCTGCGCGGCGTTGAAAGCAACGGCATGATGTGCTCGGGGCGCGAAATCGGTTTGGGAAGCGACCACAGCGGTCTCTTGATTTTGAATATGCGCCCTGAAATCGGCACTCCCATAAACGACGTATTTACGGATTCCGACACGGTTTTTGAAATCGAGCTTACCGCAAACCGCGGCGACTGCGCTAGCATTATAGGCATTGCAAGGGAGCTTGCCGCAAAGTTCGGAAGAAAGCTTGTAAAGCCCGAGCTTAAAAGCCCTGCGAAATATTCGGAAAAAAGCCAAAGTGCGCTTTTGAAATCTGTTGAGCTTAAAACTCCGAACTGCCCGCTTTACACTGCCACCTGCATAAAGGGCGTGAAAATCGCGGAAAGCCCCGAATGGCTTAAAAAAGATTTGGAAAGCGTTGGATTGCGTCCGATTAACAATGTTGTTGACGTTACAAATTACGTTTTGATGGAGTACGGGCAGCCGCTTCACGCTTTTTCGGCGGAGCATGTCCGCGGTTCTAAAATCATTGTGCGGCAGGCTGAGGACGGCGAAAAAATCAAGACGCTTGACGGCAAGGAGCATATTTTGAATGCTTCAAACACCTTGATTTGCGACGCGGAAGGCGCGGTCGCGATTGCGGGCGTCATGGGCGGGGAAAATTCCGAAGTCCATTCGGGAACAGTTGACATAATTTTGGAATCCGCGTACTTTAACCCCGGAAACGTCCGCGCGACTTCCCGAAAGCTCGGCATCGCAACCGACGCGTCTTTCAGGTACGCGCGCGATGTCGATCCGCAAGGCGTTTTTGACGGCGCGCGCAGGGCGGTTGACCTGATATTGGAAACTGCGGGTGGCGCGCAGGACGGCGATACCGTTTTGGTCGGCTCTGCCCCGCGCAAAGACAGGACTATTTCGATTGACAGCTCCTATGTTTTTAAGAAGCTCGGCTTTAAAATTGAAAATTCCGAAATAAAATCGGCGTTTGAACGCTTGGGCTTTTTAGTAAATGAGAAGAGCGAAGGAGTTTTTGACGTAACAGTCGGCTCTTTCAGAAGCGAAGTTGACAGACCCATTGACCTCGTTGAAGAGCTTGTCCGCATTTTGGGTTCCGACAGGATTCCCGACTGCGGCTTGAAAGCTTCGGGGCTTTTGCGCGAAGACGACGCAACTTTCAGATACAACAGGGACGTTGCGGATTTTCTTTCGGGCTACGGATTTAACGAATGCCAGCACTACACTCTTTCAGACGGCAAGATGCTTGAAAAGTATTTCGATTTTGCCGAAAGTCTGCGCTTGGACAACCCCTTGACTTCCGACCAAGACTCCCTTCGCCCGACTTTGCTTTTGGGGCTCTTGAAGGCGGCGGCTCTTAATTTCGACAACGGCAATGTTTTTGAGGGCTTGTTTGAAAACGGCAGGGTGTTCAGAATGGAGCGCGACGGATTGAATGAAGTTTGCGCAACCGCATTTGTAATTCCCCAAAACTGCGGCGCGCGCAGTTGGAAAACCCGCGAATCTGCCGACTTCTTCACTGCAAAGAAAGTTGCTTCGGACATTTTGAAAACGCTGGGTGTTGACGCTTCCCGCCTGCAATTTAAGGCTTTTGAAAATTCATTGTGGGAAAGCGGATATTGCGCTGAGTGCGGCATTGTCGGAAGAGAGGGCTACGAAGTCCGTTTCGGCGCGGTAAATTTGGGTGTTCTCAAAGATTTCGGCATAGAAAAAATAATCTATGCGGGCGAAATAGTCTTTAAGCCCGAAGTTGCGGGGCGCAAAAAGGGCGTTGAAAAATTCAAGGCTTTCAGCGCATTCCCCGCGTCGTCAAAAGACGTTTCGGTGCTTGTTGAAAAGTCTGTTTCTTCCGGCGAAGTCGCAAATGAAATTTCAAAGATTGCCAAGGGAAAGCTTAAAAACTCCTTCGAGCTTGAAAGCGTAAAGGTGTTCGACGTTTACGAAGGCAAGGGCTTGCCCGAAAATTCCAAGAGCTTGGCGTTTTCCCTGTCCTTCCGCTCTTCGGACAGGACTTTGAAGGCAGATGAAGTAAACAAGGTGTTCGACGCAATTTGCGCGGACCTTTCCAAAAAGTACCAAGTCCGCGCGGGATAGCGCGGGCTTTTGCGGAAATTCAAAGGCGCAAAGATGGCGGAAGAAAACGAAGTAAACGAAGGCGACATGCCTTTTTTGGATCATCTTGAAGAATTGCGAAAGGTGATAATAAAGTCTGTAATTGCGCTTTTTGTGGCTTGCGTGATTATAGGCATATTCACCGTGCAGTTCAACGAGATGCTTATGTATCCGTTTGAGAGGGCGCAGGAGCTTTTTGGCAAGGAAGTGCCGCTTCCGCGCGTAGGCTCTGTTTTCTCGCCGTTTTTTGTGATGTTTGAAATTTCCATTTTCGGCGGAATATTTTTTGCGCTACCCTTTATTTTGTATTACATAGGGCAGTTCATCATTCCCGCGCTTACAAAGAGGGAAAGGAAAGTGATTAAGCCCGTATTGTGCGCTTCCACCCTGCTTTTTACGGCAGGGGCGGCGTTGGCGTTCTTTTTCATGTTGCCAATCGGGATATCGTTTAGCTTTAAGATTTCCGAAATGATGAAGTGGGAAATCCTTTACGATATACAAAACTACTATTCTTTCATCGTATGGGTTCCGCTTGCAACGGGGGTTAGTTTCCAGCTTCCGCTTCTCATAATCCTTTTAATTTACATAGGGGTGTTGACTCCCGAATTTTTGCGCAAGAACAGGCGCGTCATTTTTGTCGTGATATTGATATTTTCGGCAATCGTCACCCCTCCCGACCCGCTGACCCTGATTCTTCTTACAATACCACTTTACATGCTTTACGAAGTCGCCGTTTTTGTCGGCACCCGCCTGCTTTCGGGGAAAATCCAAAAGGAAAAAGCCGAAGAGGAGTCTCAAAAGAAATCCGACGACGAATATTACCGAAAGTATGTCGAAGAGCAGTCAAAGCTTGAAGACGACTATTACAAGTATTCAACGGGTGGGGGAAGCTATCCGCAAGACGGTGGCGATGGCGGGGAAAATTCATCCTCTTCTTCCGAAAGCGGAAGTTCTGCCGAAGAGGAAGAATTTGACTATGAAAAGTATTACGCCTATTCGATGAACGAAATCAACAAAATGGGCGAGCTTGAAAGCTCCGCGAAAGCTGAAGAAAAAGCGAAGGGCGATTCGGAAATTAAAAAAGAAGGCGAAGCTTCCGATGGAAATTTAAATCCGCCTTCCGAGCCTGCCGAAAAATCCGACGGGGAAAAATCCGATAAATGACGCATGTTTTCCGCAAAATATCAAGTCTTGCTTGCATTGCTCTTGCAGTGCTGCTTGTTTCTTGCGGCAAGGCTCCGAAAGTGGAGCGCGGAAAGTATCCGCTGCCTGACGGCGTTCAGATAAGCGATTGCGATGTCGGAAAGTACGGCGGCATTTTTGTGCTGTCGGGTTCGCAGGAGCCGATGACTTTTAACGACTTGGTAAACACGGAGGCTTCCACAAGCACAATAATGTCGATGATGTTTTCGGGCTTGGTGACTGTTGACCCTTTCACTATGAAGCCCTCGCCCATGATTGCATCTTCTTGGGAAATTTCAGGCGATTCCAAACGCTATGTCTTCCATTTGCGCAAAGGCGCAAGGTTTTCCGACGGCGTTGAAATAACCGCCGACGATGTCGTTTTCACTTTTGACGCGATATTTGCAAAGAAGCTTGATTCTGACGGAAATCCTGTTTTGGACAAAAATACCGGCAAGCCCCTCTTGCGCTATCCATCGCGGTACGCGGGACAGTACACAATAGGCGGAGAGCCTGTAAAGTATAGAAAAATAGACAAATACACGGTGGAATTTGAAACGAAAATCGTGTACGCACCGTTTTTGACCGACATAGGGTTTGTCTCGATTTTTCCGCGGCACAAGCTTTTGAAGGCGTTTGAAAGCGGCACCTTTCAGCAGGCTTGGAGCACCCAGACTGCAATAGAAACTCCGTCTGAAATCGTGTCGAGCGGACCTTTCATGATTTATTCGTACCGTCCCGGAGAGCGTTTGGTTTTGACGGCAAACCCGCATTACTGGAAGGCTGATAAAAACAGAAACCGCCTGCCTTACATCGACTTTCTCATTTTCAAGTTTGTCGCCGATGCAAACACTTCGTCGATTTTGTTCGCGACGGGGCAAAGCGACGCTTCGGGGCTGGACGCGGGCGACTATCCGTGGGTAAAGGGATTTGCAAAGACTTACGATTTCAGCATATTCGAGCGCGGGCCTGCTTCCTCGATTTCCTTTATGTGGTTCAATCAAAACGGAGGCGAAAAGGACGGCAAGAAGTTTGTGGCTCCTCACAAGTTGAAGTGGTTTCAAAACAAGATATTCCGCCAAGCAGTGATAACCGCGCTCGACCGCGAAGGCATTGTAAACGGAGTTTGGTTCGGCAGGGGAGTTGTATTAAATTCAATAATAAGCGGCGCGAACAAAAAATGGCATAATCCCAACATCCGCAAATATTCCTACAATCCGCAGGAAGCGTTGAAGATGCTGTTTTCGCAGGGCTTTAAGCTGAACGCCTCGGGAGAGTTGTTTGATGCTGAAAACAACAGGGTTGAATTTTCGCTTTTGGTTGCGGACGGTTCGAAAAATTCAACCACGATAGCAACCACCATTGTTGACAACTTGAAGGCGGTGGGCATAAAGGTTAATTTGGTCTTTTTGGACTTTGCCGCAATCGTTTCAAAGATTGACGACACTTTGGATTATGAAGCCGCCATGATGGGGTTTACGGGCGGGGGAGATCCTTCGGGCGGCAAGGCGATATACCGCTCCGACGGATTTTTGCACGTTTGGAATCCGCGCCAGAAAACTCCCGCAACCGATTGGGAGCGGGCTGTTGACGCCCTTGTCGATTCTCAGGAAACCACTTTGGACGAAAATTTGCGCTATTTGAAAGTGGCAAAGATGCAGGAGATTTTTTCGGAGGAGCTTCCGCTGATTTTTCTGACTGCGCCGATGGCGTATTCGGGGATACAAAACAAGTGGGCGAACGTGAAAGTGCCCCCTCTCGACAGCATAATATGGAATATAGAGGAGCTATATTTGAAGGGGGAAAGCGATGATTAAGTATATATTAAAAAGGCTGTTTTCCCTCATTCCGCTTTTGCTCGGAATAAGTATGCTTGTTTTTCTTTTGATGTACATTGCCCCCGGCGACTTTTTGAGCCAGGCGCGCAATTCAAAGGACATATCCCCCGAAGTCGTGCGCCAGCAGGAAATACAGCTTGGCCTTGACAAGCCGTGGTATGTCCAGTACGGCAGGTGGCTAAACAGCGTTTCTCCCGTGAAAACTTCCCTTCTTCTGCCCGAAGGCGAAAAAAGCGGGCATTCTCTAGTTTACTTTGGAACGCCCGACTTCGGGTATTCGTGGAGCTACAAAATTCCCGTTTCAAAGCTTTTGGGGCAGAGGGCTTTTTCGACGTTTTTGCTATCTCTTATAACGGTTCTTATAACATATTTGGTTGCAATTCCGCTCGGCGTTTTGGCGGCGGTAAAGCGCGGCGGATTTTTTGACAGGATAAGTTCGTTTCTTGCCTACGCATCTTTAAGCATTCCGTATTTCTTTCTCGCGCTTTTGGCGGTGTTGTTTGCCGCGGTTTCGGGGGCTTTCCCGACGGGCGGACAGACTTCGATTATGTACGACTTTCTGTCTCCCGCTTCAAAATTTGCCGATTACGCCAAGCATTTGATTTTGCCCGTATTCGTGCTTTCAATCGGTGGAATTGCATCTGTCATGAGGGTGATGAGGGGCAATTTTTTGGAGTACATGTCGAGCGAATTTGCGACGACTGCGAGGGCAAAGGGGCTTGGCGAGAACGCCGTCATGTTCAGGCACGTTTTAAGAAACGCCGTAAATCCGATAATCACGTCTTTTGGTTTCGCGTTTTCGGGACTGCTTTCGGGCGCGCTTTTAGTTGAAAACGTCATGAATTATCCTGGGCTTGGACAGCTTGTTTACACTGCCATTGTGCGGCAGGACCAGTATGTCGTCATGGCGGGGGTTGTGATTGGTTGTGTGATGCTCGTTGCGGGTCAGCTTTTGGCGGACATTCTTCTTGCGTTCGCAGACCCGAGAATTCGTCTTGAAAACGAGAAAGTTCCGCACAAGCTGCTTGCTTTTATTGCGCTTTTTATCCTTGCCATTGTGGTGGCTTTCAGTTGGATTGCGGAGGCTCATCCCGATGCGTTTTCTTGGGTAAAATGGCTCGCTGTTTTAATTGGCAAGATTTTGTTTGCGGTGCTTTTGCTGGTTTTAATTGTCGCGCTTCTTTGGGCGGCAAAATATTTCTGCAAAAATTTTCTGCTTAAAATTTTAAAGGTTCCGCGCGGTGCGGTTGCGTTTTCGGTACTTCTATTGTTTTATCTCGGCGCGGTTTTTGCCGACTTCCTCGCGCCCTACGAGGCTTCCGTCCCGCGCCTTTCAACGCCGTTCCACCCTCCGTCCCAAATATTTTTTAAAGACGGCAGGCTTTATGCGCAGATTTACGAAAACGTCGATCCTTCCGCTTCAAAATATGTTGCGGTTGAAGGCGCGGGAGTTCCGATAAAATTTTTCGCAGACAAGCCGGGCGCAAAGCTTTTGGGCTTCATTCCGATTTCAAAATGCCTGTTCGGGGCGGACAGCCCTGATCCTGACGCGCGAATTTATCTGCTCGGTTCCGACGCCACGGGTCGCGACGTTTTTTCAAGGCTCTTGTACGGCGCGCAAATTTCGCTAAGCATAGGCTTTATAGGAATCGCCATAACAATGGTGATAGGCTTTTTGGTCGGCGGGCTTTCGGGATATTTCGGGGGCGCGTTTGATTTTGTCAGCATGAGGTTTGTTGAATTTTTGATGTCGGTGCCGAGTCTTTATTTATTGCTTGCAATGCGTTCCGCGCTTGCGCCGCATTTTTCAAGCTCGCAGATGTATGTGATGATTGTGATAATTTTGGCCGCCATAGGCTGGGCGGGGTCGGCAAGGGTGATAAGGGGCATGTCGCTTTCGCTTTCAAAACGCCAGTTTGTGCAGGCGGCGAGGGCGATGGGAGAAAGCCCTGTGCGCATAATATTAAAGCATTTTCTTCCAAATGTTTTGGGCTTTTTAATTGTCAGCGCAACTCTTTCAATCCCCGCCTATATTTTGGGTGAAGCCGCGCTTTCGTTTTTGGGATTGGGCATACAGGAGCCGTCCGCCTCATGGGGCTTGATGCTTTCCCAGGCGCAGAACGACACCAAGATTTTAATGCTCGGCTTTTGGTGGATGCTTACTCCCGGCATTGCCATTTTTATTACGGTTTTGTCATTCAATGTTCTTGGCGACTTGTTGCTAAGCATTGCAAACCCGAAGACTGTAAAGCGAAATTAGTGTAATTTGTCTTGCAAAAAGCGCATTGTTGTAAATAATTTTCGCATAATGGAAATAAGCGACTATATTCCTGTTTTGATTCAAATCGTTTTGGCTCTTGCCGTAGGTTTCGGCATAATCGCCGCAAGCCATATTTTCGGACAGCGCTCCAAGAAAAACGCAGTGAAGGACTCCGCTTACGAATGCGGCATAAAGCCTTTGGCAAAGCCGCATCCGCGTTTCGGCGTGAAATTTTATGTTGTTGCGATGCTTTTTGTCGTGTTCGACATCGAGGCTGTTTTCATATTGCCTCTCGCTCTCGTTTATCGCGAGTTCATAGCGGCTAACATTGCATTGATTTTGCCTGTTATGTTCTTTGTCGCCCTTATTGCGGCGGGTATTTTTTACGAAATTAAAAAGGACGCCCTGGATTGGAACATACCTAAGACAAACAGATAGCAATGCATTTGGAATCGTTTCTTGCAAAATCACGCATAATCGACTTGAAGAGCGCCGATTTTGAAGAAGCGTTGGGCGAATTGATTGGGATGATTCCCGATTCGCTTTTGGGCGGGGTTTCCAGGCATGAAATCCAAAAAGACCTTGCCGAGCGCGAAAACTCGATGTCAACTTATCTTGGCAACTGCGTCTGCCTTCCGCATATAAAGCTTGAAAATTTGTCGCGGAAATACGTCTTTTTGGTCGGCAGGTGCTCGCAGGGTTTGCGTTTAAACGGCAAAGAGCAGTATTCAAACGCGCGCCTTGTGTTTTTGATTTTGGCGCGCGCCGACGAGCCTTCCTACTTGAAGGTTTTGTCTTCCCTCGCGGGGATTTTTTCAGACGACGAAACAATGGCGCGCCTTCTTGCCCCTGTTGCCATAAGGCAGTTTCAGGACAGAATGCTTGAAGCTTTTGCGGGTACTGACGGCGTGCGCGACAAGGCAAGAAGGCTCAACAAGGTGTTTTTGTCTCAGGCTGAAAAAATTGCAAAGGACAGCGGGTGCACCGCAATCGTGGTTTTGGGCGACACTTTCACAAACGGCATACGATTAGCGAACTACTTTAAGGGAATGCGCATAGTGCTTGTGAGCGAGCGCAGAACCGACGCCGATTTGGACGATTTCGACGAAATCGTCAGCGTGCACTCCTATTCGCGGATAAGAATGGGGCAGCTTAAAAGCGCGATTTTGGTCGGCATAACAAAGGGCATATTGAGCGAGACCGACAAAGTTTGCTGTATCGGAGGCATTCGTGGAAGCGACGTCATCGATTCGATTATGGTCTTCAATGTAGGCGCGGAATTTTCGCAGTTTTATTTGAAAAACACCGAAGCTTTGCCCGCGGGCGTCAAGGCTGATGTCGTGGAGCGCGTGATTGACATCGCAACCGAGCTTGCGGTGGAAGGCAGGGAAGGCAAGCCTGTCGGCAGTCTTTTTGTCGTTGGCGACGCCGAAAAATTGCGCCCATATTTAAAGCAGCTTGTGCTAAATCCGTTTTTCGGCTACAAGCCCGAAGAGAGGAATGTTTTAAGCCCTTTCATGGACGAGACTGTCAAGGAATTTTCGCTCATAGACGGGGCGTTTGTAATAGACGGTAGCGGCACATTGGAAGCGGCGGGCGCGTTAATCCACACTCCCGACTTTAATTTGAAACTCCCGGGAGGGCTTGGCGCGCGCCATGCTGCGGCGTATTCGATTTCGCTTGCGGCGGATTGTCTTGCATTTGTTGTGTCTTCGAGTACGGGACAGCTTTCGCTCTTTCGCAAGGGGCAGATGCTTGTTCTTTCGGAGCCGCGCGCGTAAAATAATTTGACAGTATTTGCGCAATAGTTTTTAATTGCAGGACAAATTCTTATTTCTCCTTATGAAATTCAAACTGTTTTTAATTCTTGCGTTTTTGTTTTCTTTTACGTCTCTGTTCGGGGATATTTATTGGTATGACAATCTTGGTGAAGTTCTTTCAAACGCAAAAACTGAAAATAAGACAGTTTTGTTTTTCATATCTCCCGATGTAAACAGAAAAGTTAAGATGGCACCGATTTTTAAATCGGAATCATTTATAAATTTCGCAGAGAAAAATCTATTATGTTGCAAAGCAAATATTGTTTTGGTCGGTGGCAAATATAAATTTTTAAATAAGGAAATTGGTGCTTTTTTATCTAAAATGATACCGTCAAATGCTACTGTTTCAGAAAATAATCCAATTATAATATTGTTCCGCTATCCAAATGAATATCATTATGTTCGAGATTTTACTTCTTTTAAGACGGAAATGTTTGAAATGACAAGTTTGGGCTTTGAAATAAAAAATTTTATTTCAACTAAAGAAAATAATCGCGTGGAATCAGAACATTTTTCTTACGAATTGAAAAGTATGGATTTTGAGGAATTAAAAGAAATGTATTCTACGTCGGATAAACTTGTGATTTTTGTTTGCTCAACAAATCCCGAAGAGACGGTTGAAAATTCTCCAATATTCCAATTCCGCGATTTTTATGATTTTTCGATGAAAAATCTCATATTGGTTCCGCTTGAAATTAAAGTTCCGCGCTCCTCAAAAATGCTTTATTTTAGCAATGTGAGATTTTTAAAATCAGATTATGCAAAATTTTTTAAAAAGAATTTTTCGCATTCGTTTGCAGTTTCAGCAAACCCTGAAATTTTATTATGTTGGCATAAAAATGGGGGCTTGCATAAATTGGAAACTGATTTCAGCAGCGGGCGTTATGATATGAGTGATTTTATGAGTCGTTTGAAATCTTGCGCATCGGAAAATAAAATATCGAAAAATCCCGTAAAAAAGGGAAGCAAAAATGGAAAAGTAAGGAATACTCTGTTTTAATAAACAGGTGTGATTAAAAATTTAAAAAAAATTTTAAAAAAACGCTTGACTTTAAAAAGAATATCATAAAGATATAAAACAACAATTTAAAAAAAACTATTTCTCTCGTGATTGGGAGATGGGGTAAATAAGATAGAAAATAAACTGGCGGTTAGTCTTGGGGTAGGCTAACCGCCTTCTTATTTCCAAACGGATTGTTTATTGTTTAAGTCTTGAAAGCGCGCTTTTGCTTTGTATTTTTATTTTTCAATAGAAATGAAAAATATACTTGTTTTGTTTGCGTTATTTTGTTTTGCCTGCTGTGTAAAAGCCCAAAAATCAATAAGCGAGGATGTTCCTATTGTTTGCGGGTATCCAAGCATTTCCGGAGTTTATCCGCATCTTGCTTTTTGGAACAAGGAAGGCGAGTGCGGCACGGGCGCGCTCGCAAATTGGGCGGGAAAATTTTGGGCTTTGACTTATGGACCGCATTGCGATTCTTATTCTTCCGACAAGCTTTACGAAATAAACCCGTCAACTCTTGACATCGCAATTCGCAAGGAAAGCGTGGGCGGCACTCATGCCAACAGGCTCATTCATGAAGAATCAAAACAGCTCTTCATCGGATGTTATGCCATAGATGAAAACGGTAATGTTAGGGTTATCAGGCGCGAAGATATGCACGGAAGAATAACAGGCACTGCGCGCAGTCTGCAAACTCCCGAAAACAGCGTATATTTTGCCACGATGGAAGAGGGGCTTTATGAAGTCGATGTTAACACTTTGAAGGTTAGGGAAATCATAAGGGACGGTAATTTGAAAGATTATCCGCAGAAATTTGACAAAAACGGAAAGTCTCTTCCCAAGAAATCAAATCTTCACGGCTATCACGGCAAGGGGCTTTATTCGGGGTTTGGAAAATTGTTTTATGCCAACAACGGCATTCGCCATCCCAAAGTTGCGGAAGATCCGACAATAACTTCGGGTGCGCTTGCATTTTGGGAATGCGGAGATTCCGACTGGACGGAAATTCGCAAGTGCCAGTTTACTGAAATAACATCAAAAGACGGAATAACAGGCTCAAAAAATCCCGAATCAACTCCGATATGGGCGTTGGGCTGGGATGCAAAATCCGTAATTTTAATGTTAAACGACGGCGGAAGCTGGTCGTCGTTTCGCCTTCCGAAATCAAGCCATTCTTATGACGGCTCCCATGGCTGGAATACGGAGTGGCCGCGCATTAGAAATATTGGTGGCGACGAATATTTGATGACCATGCATGGCGCGTTTTGGAGATTTCCGAAGTCGTTTTCGAGGAAGGATTTTTCGGGTATCAGAATGAGGTCTTCGTATCTGAAAGTAATCGGGGATTTTTGCAGATGGGGAGATGTCATTGCTCTTGGCTGCGACGATTCCGCTCAAAAAGAGTTTATGAACAGCCGCGATTTAAAGGCAAAGAAGGCTCATCCGCTAAATTCAAACTCGAATATTTGGTTTGTTCCCGACGGCAGGCTCGACAATCTCGGCGCAAAGCTTGGCAGAGGCAGCGTGTTTTTGCGTGAAAACGTTGCCTCAGGCACGCTTTCCGACGCAATGCTTACGGCGGGATTTGACAAGCGAATTCTTGTTCTTGACCATAAAACCGACGCTCCCGTTTTAATTGAAATACAGACTTCCGACGGGGAAAAGCGATTTTGTGAAATCGCGCGAAATTACGCTCGATAAAAATTCGTCAAAATTTATTGAGCTTGAAGACGCGGAATGGACCCGTATTGTTCCGCGAACAGACGCAGTTTCGCTTTCCGCGCATTTTACGCTTTTTGATTTTGAAAAGCGCATCCCCTCCGATATTTTTGACGGGATTGCAAAGCGCGGAAGTAAAAATGCGAACGCCGCCTTGCTTCGCTCAATGGGTATAAAAAGCAAGAAGCTTGGCGCATTGGCGCGCGGAAAGAATGGCGGAAACATTTATTCCCTTAATGAAAGCTTAAAGCTTGTAAAAGATTCTTCCGTTAAAGAATCGGTTTTGGCTGAAACGGAAGAAGCTCCCAAAGGAATTTCATATGTCGGCGACACCGTTTTGATAGAGGAAAGAGGGGGCCGCTATCTGTTGCCCTGCAACAAATCTTTTGACGGGACATCGGAATTTGGAATTTTGCGCGTTGCAAGAGAAGTCGTAACCGAGCGCGACTTGTTAAACTGCGGAGGTACTTTCTATGAACTGCCTGCCGTAAACGCGCAGGGCATGGCGAAAGTCCGCCCGATAGCTTCTCATGACTTTGATATTTTTGATTTTTGCTCTTTCGGAGGGCTGATGTTCATGAGCGGAATTGAAAATGGAGCTGAAAAATTGTCAAACAGGCACATAATAACTTCCGATGACGGCAAGCTGTCTCTTTGGGCAGGAGTGATAGACGACTTGTGGAAACTTGGCAAGCCTGTCGGCAAAGGAAGCCCATGGATTTGCAAAAAAGTTTCGGCAGGCGAAACTTCGGACATGCTTCTTTTGTCGGGGTATGACAAAAAGTCCGTTTACGCGGTTTCTTCTTCAGATACTGATTTGGATATTGAAGTTGATATTGACGGCACGGGACTCTGGGTAAAGTACGAAACAATAAAGCTTAAAGCCGGCATTCCGTTTGAAAAGACGTTTTCGGATAATTTTTGCGGATATTGGTTGCGCGTAAAAACTTCAAATTCTTCCGAGAAAATTTCAGTGTCGTTCATATATGAATAGCTTTTAAAGAAGCAATTAATTAGCAAAAAGAAACGGAAATGTAAAAAAACATAAAATCCAAAGAAATGAAACAACGGGAATTTTTACGGGAATTTAATTCGTGCAGAAATTTGAATTATTCCGCGAAATTTCTCGCAATAAGAATATGCCAAATGTTTCGTTTCGGGGATTTTTGCGATAATAAAGCTTGCATTTCTTTGCCGAGTCATATTTTCTGAAAAGCTTTAATTTTGCTTGAGTGGTGGAATTGGCAGACACGCGGGACTTAGGATCCCGTGCCGCAAGGCGTAAGGGTTCGACCCCCTTCTCAAGCATGGTTTTTGAAGCCCTTAAATAAAAGGGTCAACACCAAAGAGAGTGGATTTTAGTGAAAGACGCCGCATAGAACCAAGACCCTCAATCTGTAATTTTGGAAGTTTCGATAACCATAAGCCATTCGTTGTATCAGTTTCATTTTTCTATGGAA